>JAQIBW010000194.1 GCA_027858865.1 Sulfurimonas sp.
GCTATTTGCTCTTGCTCTATAATCTGTTCAAAAATATTCATTCTTTGAGCTAGTGCTTTGTTTAGGTTTTCAACAAATGCGCCAGATGCAAAGGTGTCAAATACACTATTTAGTTTTTCAAAGTTCTCCATACTCTTTTTAAAGTATGTTTGTTCGATTTCTTCTTTTTGCCAAAAGTAATCATGAGTTGCTTCTTTTATAATATTTGCATCTTTTTGAAAACGGCTCATTCCACTTTTTTCAAAAAATATCCACCATATTGACAAGAAAATACCATATATAGATACATAAAAGGCTGTACCAACACCACCTAGAAGTTTAGAAATCTCTTCCTCAAGAACTTGTGAAGTCTGTGATGAGAAGTCAGGCATAGATATAGCAATACTAATAAATGTACCCAATATACCTAGAGTAGGAAAAATACCGGCTGCAATTGATGAGAAGTTTTCATTTCTCATTTTTTTAGCTTCTTCATTTAAAAATTCATCTAGTGATGCATTTGCTTTTTCTATACCGGCAATTGATAGTAGGTTTTTATTTATATACTTTAGTAGGTTGCTTTTTACTTCATCAAAATTTCTTCTTAATTTACAAGCTGCATAGTAAGCATTGTGTCTCATAAAGAACATATATATAATAAATATTGCGCCAATCATTAATACACTGTGAATCTCAACATGAAAGTTGATTAGTTTTAGGTATCCTGCGATTGCAAATAAAAATAGAAAAATTGGTACTGAGAGTAGCCACATAAGTCTAATAGAGCATCCTCGTCCTTTTCCTAAGACAATGGATAGATTTGTAAACTGTTCTTCTGAAGACATATAGTTTTTCCTAGTAGTAGTTTATGATATTTTATTGGTGGTATTATACCACTCTTAGCGGAAAACTCTATCGCAATCTTTTTGTATTGCTCCTGGAATAGTTGCAATTGTCATAAATTCAGACATTGAAAGCATTGGGTACATAACCGCTATATAGTACTTAGGTTCAAGTATCTTTGCTTTATTGTTTTCTATCAATATAGGATAAGGAAGTAGTCCACTGTTTTGATAACCAATTTTTTTAACAAACTTACTTGTTCTGCGTGAAAGTTTAACCCCTATGATTACAGAACCATTATCTAAATGATGTTCATAAACAATGTTTTTTGACTTTTTAGCTTTTTCTAAAAGAGTTTTATTATCACCCATAGCAACCTCTTTCATATCTTGATAATAAGGCATATTTTCCATAAAGTTGTATCTCTTTAATCTAGCAAATTTAACTATATCTTTTGAGTTTTTTAAGCTACTAAAAATTGAGTGTAATTTATCTAGAGTTTCTTGTGCAATCTTATCATTATAGGCATCTTGCATAAATGCTTTCATAACGTAAAGTGGATTAGAGATGCTGATAAGAGAGTTTTGTTTATCTATTAGTATTCTAAGTGAACCTGCAAAACCTCTCATGTCTTTTGAAGCGACCTTTGTCATGTCGTCGTTTGTAAAAACGATAGAGGTTAGTTTCCCTTTTTTGTCTATTTTATATTCTGAGAGTACTTTAAAATTAGCTTTTGTGAGTTTTTCGATTAGTTCTTCTTTTGGAACTAGGGCAGTTTGAAGATAAGCCGAGACTCTAGAATTATTTACCTCTCCAACTTTTATATCTTTAAAGATTTCTTTACTTTCTTTTTTATAATAGTTTGGCGGTATTCTTTTACTAGAACCAATAGCATTTTTTTTCTCTGAAACTTTGAGGGCAGGGTTGTTCTTATCCTCAGTTGCATTTTCTGTTGTAATATTTACATTTGGAACTTCTGCAAGCACTTTAGGTACCTCAGGTACTTTTATATTTATTGTTTTTGTTTGATTGGCATTTAAAAGAGTTAAGCTTAGGCATATCAGTGTAGATGTGATTACTGTTTTTGTTGAGTTTATTTTCAATTGTAGACCTTATTATAAATTTATTTGTGAAATAAAAATAAAATTTTGCTTCACAAATAAATATATTTTTTCAAAGATAAGAGAGATTTTACTCTCTCTTATTATAAAAAGTTTCTATTTTTTAGAAGCTTTATATTTTTTGTAATCTTCATACTCTTTATCAGTTAAAGAGTGAGTAGCATCACTAGCATTGTCTGTTGCATTTACAGATGATCTTCTAGCATCGTTAGACACAGTTTTTGTAGAATCATTTGCATTATCAGTCGCACTTACAGACGATTTTCTTGCATCACTAGATACAGTTTTAGTTGAGTCATTGAAGTTGTTCGAAGTTGTCTTCGTTGAATCATTCATGTTGTTTGAAGTTGTCTTCGTTGAATCATTTAAATTGTTCGAAGTAGTCTTCGTTGAATCATTTAAGTTATTCGAAGTAGTCTCAGTTGAACTTTTAAGGTCACTAGAAACACTCTTAGTAGAGTCATTTAGATTATTAGAAGTAGTTTTAGTAGCGTCATTGATATCATGAGAAACAGCTACAGTACTATCTTTGAAATCTTTTGTTGCCATTATAGAGCTGTCTTTGAAGTCACGACTAGTATTTGAAACACTGTCTTTTGAATCTTCAGCAAGTTCAATTGTGCTGTCACGTACATCACGACTTACGCTTGTTGTAGAAACTTCACCACTCTTAACAGTAGCAATTTCACTTGTTTTTAAATCATCAGAAGCTTTAACAGCTGTATCACGAGCGTCATTTCCTAAGCTAGTAACAGTTCTTTCCCCGCTTTTACTAACTTCAACACCCCCATCTTTCATCGAATCAGCTGTATCACGAGCATCATGACTCATCGTTGTTGTAGCTTCTTTCACATCCTTAAACATGTCACCAAAACTAAAATCCCCAGCCGAAGCTGTTGTTGTTAATAAACCTAAAACGATACTACTCATTACAATTGTTTTTTTCATGTATACTCCTTAAATTGTACTATTTATCCCATACTCTACAGATATCACAGTTGCGTGACAAATAGTGTGTTACATCACAACTATAACCCTTAAAAGCTAAAGTGTAACTTAAATTCACATATAATTTTTTTTTATATTTTCATATATTTTCATATAAAAAACTCTTATGAAGCCCTATAATACTTACTTATAAAGAGCTGTAATATATTTTATGATAAATATTTATGATGTAGTTTCAATGTCCTTGTTTGTGGATATAAATGGTTGCGGGCAATTATTAACATAGCTGGAATTTTTCATTACA
>JAQIBW010000326.1 GCA_027858865.1 Sulfurimonas sp.
ATCTTACCATTATATGCTATAATACCTTAAATACTCTAGTAATCTGATAGACATACTTAATATAGGTAAGTCTATTTACTACTCTAGTTTAAATAAAAATTAGGAGCTAACATGTTTAATTCTATTGCGAAAAAGGTGACTTATATACAGGTTGTTGTAATCGTTGTTTCAATGATTGCATTTATTGGATATATAAATGACTACCTGAATAAACATATAGACAAAGAAACTCGTCTAAAGTTAGATACAAGCGTTGAACGTATGGTTCATACTATGGATACATATAATGGAGCTTTAGAAGAGAGTGCTACAAAGTTATACAGTGTATTTAAGGACAACTATAGTGATTTTTCTATTGATACAAATAAAAAGATTGATGTATATGGTGTAATGACACCTGAGTTATCAAGCAATGGAATAGTTATAAATAACAACTTCGAAAAAATTGAAAAATTTACACAACAAACCGGGGCAATAGCAACAGTTTTTGCTAGAGACGGAGCTGATTTTGTACGTGTTTCAACATCTTTGCTAAAAACAGATGGAAAAAGAGCAATGGGAACATATTTGGGTGGTTCTAAAAGCCCTGCGTATGAGCCAGTTATGAATAAAAAAACATTTATAGGGAATGCAAGACTATTTGGAAAAGATTATGTAACTGTTTACTCTCCCATAATAGATGCTTCACAGAATGTGATTGGTATTTTATTTATAGGTTATGATTTTACACAAGGACTTAAATCTCTTTCTACAAAGATTGATAAAATGAAGATCGGAGAAAATGGTCATTTCTATGCAATAAACCTAAAAACGAACAAATATGATATACATGAAAATCTAAGAAATGAATCTGCAGAATCAGAAATTGTAAAACAGGTCATAGAAAAAAAGAATGGTTATATCGATTACCAAGAAGATGGTATTCATAAGGCTGTAAGATTCATAGAATTTTCTAAATGGAACTGGATAGTTGTTGGAGAAGTGCATTTGGCTGATTTTGAAAAAGTAAATGTTGAGTTAAGAAATAATCTAATAATTGCTGCTTCTATTATGATATTTATTATTTCACTTATTACATGGTTAGTAGTGAAAAAAATAGTATCTTCACCATTAAATAATTTAATTAGATGTACAAAAGACTTATCAAGTAAGGATGCTGATCTTACAAGAAACCTTGACATCAGAGGACGTGATGAAATAGCAGAAGCAAGTCAGGGAATAAATGACTTTATAGAAAAAGTAAGGCTTATCATCTCAGATGCCAAGCAGTTATCTAGCGAAAATTCATCTGTTTCTCATGAACTATCAACAACATCACTCTCTGTAGGTAAACTTCTAGAGGAGTCAACTACTACAGTAAACAGTACGACTGAACAAGCCCTTACTATTAAAAATGAAATGGGAATCAGTATAGAAGAAGCAAAAAAATCTAAAGACGACTTAGAAAAAGCGAGTGGCTTTCTAGTTGAAGCAAATCAAGCAATCTTAGAGCTTACTCAAGATATAAAAGTAAGTGCTTCAACTGAAGTAGAATTAGCTAAAAAAATCAAACAACTTAGTCAAGATACAAAGCAAGTAAAAGATGTCTTGTTGGTTATCGGGGATATAGCAGATCAGACAAATTTACTTGCATTAAATGCAGCCATAGAAGCAGCTCGTGCAGGTGAACATGGACGCGGATTTGCAGTTGTCGCCGATGAAGTTAGAAAGCTGGCTGAGAGAACACAAAAAAGTTTAGTAGATATAAATGCAACTATTAGTGTAATAATTCAGTCTATTGTGGACTCTAGTAATCAAATGAGTTCAAATGCAACAAAAGTTGAAGAGTTAAGTGAGACTGCAATAGGAGTAGAAGATAAAATAACAGAACTATCTTTAGTTATGAATGAAGCTGTAATCACGGCCGATAAAACAGTGGAGAGTTACATTCAAACAGGAAAAGATACAGAACGTATAATTGATGGGGTTAGTAAAGTTAATGATTTAACTGCTCAAAATGCAAGAAGTGTTGAAGAAATAGCAAGTGCGGCAGAACATATGAATAATATGACTGAAACACTTAATCATAAACTTTCTGAATTTAAGACTTAAGTGAGAGTAGGGTAATCCGTATAGCCTTTTTCATCCTGCGAGTAAAAGGTTTCAGGATCTGCCTTATTTAATCTTGAATTTGTTTTAAAACGCTCAGGCAAATCAGGATTAGAGATAAATAATTCTCCAAAGGTTACAGCATCTGCTAGACTATCTTTAATGGCTTTGTTTCCCTTTTCTTTGTTATACCCACCATTTACAATCAAAATACCTTTATATGCATCTCTTAATATAGAGAGTTCTACAACATTAGCTCCATGACGTATGTCCCCCTCAAGAGCATCTATGATATGGAGATAAGCCAGCTTGTACTTGTTTAGTTCATTACAAATATATGTAAAGTGTTTTTGCGGATTAGAGTCAGTCATATCATTAAATGTACCACTTGGCGATAGTCTTAGACCGACTTTGTCTGCTCCTATGGCTTTTATGATTAATTCAAGGGAGTGTAATAAATTCTGTGTCAACACCTAATTACTTCTAAAATTATACCAAGTCTAAAGCATCTTTCAACCTCTCCTTAAAGTGAATATTGAGTTGAGAGATTGTGAGACCCCAGT
>JAQIBW010000083.1 GCA_027858865.1 Sulfurimonas sp.
GCTTATCACATAAAAGCAAGAGTAGAAGAAAGTTATCCTGAGATAACTGTTGAGTTGAATAAAATCGTAAGTAATGGTGATAAAGTTTTAGATAAGCCACTAGCTTTAATCGGTGGAAAAGGTCACTTTACAAAAGAGTTAGAGGATGAGATGTTAGCTGGAAATGCTGATATAGCAGTTCACTCTCTTAAAGATGTTCCTACATATATTCCAGAAGGTTTAGAGTTAGTAGCTGTAACTCAGCGTCAAGATCAAAGCGATGTGTTTCTATCACACAAATATGCAACTCTTGAAGATTTACCTCAGGGTGCAGTAGTAGGAACAACAAGTTTAAGAAGAAGAATGCAACTTCTACAACAAAGACCTGACCTTAAAGTAAAAGATTTAAGAGGTAATGTAAATACAAGACTTAGAAAACTTTCTGAAGGTCAATACGATGCAATCATTTTGGCATGGATAGGTCTTAATAGATTAGATTTACTAAAAGATATTCCTTATACTCAAAAATTATCACTTGATATGATGATACCTCCAATGGGACAAGCTGCTCTTGTTATAGAAATAGTTACAGGTAAAGATAAAGTAAGAGAGATAGCTTTAAGTCTAAAAGATGAAAAAACATTTATTTGTACTCAGATTGAGAGAGATTTTATCTCTAAAATAGGAGCCGGATGCTCTGCTCCAGTTGCTTGCAATGCTGTTATGAATGAAAATGAAATAACTTTTAGAGTAATGTTGGGATTTCCTAACGGCACAAATATTATGCAAGAAAAAATAGTTGTAAGTGTAGGAGAGTCTAAAAATTTAGGTTCAGAGCTTGCTAAAAAGATGATAGAGAATGGTGCTTTAGAGTTGTTGAAAAAAGCAGAAGAAACAGCGTTTAAAGACGAAATGCCACAAAGATTGTAAAATATGAAAAAAACTATAGAATTATTAAAAAAAAACGGTGAACTAAAAGTTATTGATGATGAACTTGATATTTATCTTGAAATTCCTCACTTGGCATATGCAGAAGTAAAGAAAAAAGATGGCGGTAAAGCCATTCTTTTTACTAATGTTGTAGATAAAAAAAGCGGTACTAAATTTAGCGAACCAGTTTTTATGAATGTGTTTGGTTCTTATAAACGTTGTGAGCTTCTTTTTGGGCGCACAATTGAATCAGTTGCAGATGAAATAACTAAACTACTTCACATGAAACCACCTGCCGGTTTCATGGATAAAATATCAATGGTAAGTGAGCTATTTGCACTTAAAAATATTTTTCCAAAACGTTTAAAAGGTAAGGGTGCTTGTCAAGAAGTTGTTTACTTAAATGAAAATATTGACTTGTCAAAAATACCTGTTTTAACTACATGGGAACAAGATGGTGGACCTTTTATAACGATGGGTCAGGTTTATACTCAAAGTTTAGATGGAGAGATGGTAAACCTTGGAATGTATAGACTTCAAGTTTATGATAAAGATCATTTAGGCATGCACTGGCAGATTCATAAAGACTCGTCTCACTTTTTTGATCAGTACCAAAAGGCTGGTAAAAAGATGCCAGTATCTGTGGCAATTGGTGGAGATCCTCTATATACTTGGTGTGCAACTGCTCCGCTTCCATATGGTGTGAACGAACTTTTGATGTATGGACTTATAAAGAAAGAGCCTGCCAAATTAGTTAAGTCTTTAACAACTCCACTTTACATTCCTACTGATGTTGATTATGTAATCGAGGGTTGGGTGGACACACAAGAGATGAGAACAGAGGGTCCTTTTGGTGATCATACAGGTTACTATACTCTAGCAGAACCATATCCTGTTATGCAAGTAAGTGCGATTACTACAAGAGCTAAACCAACATTTTTAGCTACTGTTGTTGGTAAGCCACCTTTAGAGGATAAGTATATGGGTTGGGCAACTGGTAAGATATTTTTCCCACTTTTAAAGACTACTGTACCTGATTTACTTGACTATCATATGCCTGAAAATGCAGGTTTTCATAACCTTATACTAGCTAAGATGCAACCACATTATAAAGGACATGCAAAACAATTTATGCATGCATTCTGGGGTGCAGGACAAATGAGTTTTGTTAAACATGCAATATTTCTGGATGAGAACTCCCCAAAACTAGATAATTATGAAGCTTTGACTTCTTATATACTAAATAGATTTACTCCAAAATCTCTTTTTATTTCTGAAGGTATTTTAGACGCACTTGATCATTCATCTCCGGAGACATTGGTTGGTGGAAAGCTTGGGATAGATGCTACTGCAGCTTACAAAGTAGAAGCTCCACAACTTTTAGGTGATGAAGAACTACTAGAAAAAATTCAAGAGTTAATACCAGATGCTACAGGTGTACATCAATATATGAGACGTACTAAAAATCCGGTCACAGTAATCAGTGTAAATAAGACTAAAAATGCAAAAGAGTATTTTGATGCACTCATAGATTTAAGTACAAATATCAGAATTGTAATCTTTGTGGATGAAAAAAATAATGATTTATACAATCCATATATGTTAATCTGGCGTGTTACGAATAATATGGACGCCCTTAGAGATGTTTTCGTAACAGGATTGATGGTTGGAGTTGACGGAACAAATAAGAGTGTTATAGATGGCTTTACTCGTGAATGGCCTGATGATGTTGATTGTACTCAAAATGTGATAGATGAATTAAAGAAAAAAGGCTTATGGGACTTAGATGAGAAGCTATATAAAGAGTTTCAATTATAGTTGATTTCATTACAAAATTGTGATTTATATTCTTTATAAGGTTAATATAATATTTTCTAATGTAGTATGTACAATAACAATTTCGAGGTTTCATTAATGAATAAAGTATTTTTATTATTTATAACTTTTTCTATCCTTTGCTTGTCTCCAGTAAGTGCGGCTGTTTACAAAGGTCAAAGAGTCTTTGTAAAAAAATGTGTTAAATGTCATGATGCGGGACAAGCATTTATAGCGAAGAAAAAGATTAGAACCTGGAAAAAACTCATGAAGAAAAAGGGAAAGCCTTTAGCTGATCTTCATCTCAAAAGTCAAAAAGCTAAAGAATCATGGAACTACTTTAAAAGTAGTACTTACTATAGAAAATCAAGACATCTTAAACAATTTTTGGTGGAATATGCTAAAGATAGTGGTAATGTACCTGCCTGCGATTAATCTGTAAACTCCTCTTTAAACAACTTTAGGGCACCTTTTAGATAAAATACAAAACTTTTTTAAAATCGGAGAATTTTTTATGGATAAAATGTGGTCAGGTCGCTTTTCTGCGAGTGCTTCAAGTTTATTAGATGAGTTTAACGCTTCAATCATGTATGACAGAAAGTTATACAAAGAAGATATCGAAGGTTCATTAGCTCACGCTGCAATGCTTACAAAACAAGAAATTTTAACTACCCAAGATCTTCGTCAAATTACTGACGGCTTAAATCAAGTATTGACTGAGATAGAATCAGGCGAATTTGAATGGAATATTCATGATGAAGATCTTCACATGGGAATCGAAAAACGTCTAACTGCTATTATTGGTGATGCGGGTAAAAAACGACATACTGCTAGAAGTAGAAATGATCAAATCGCTGTTGACTTTCGTCGCTGGGTTTTAAAAAGAAACCTTGACTTAGTAGGTGCTCTTAAACTTTTAATGAAAGAGATTTTAGTTGTGGCTGAGAAACACACTGAGACTCTTATCCCTGGTATGACACACCTTCAACATGCTCAGCCTACTAACTTCGGTTTTCATTTAGGTGCTTATCTTTCTATGTTTAAACGTGATATAGCTAGATTTGAAGACTCTTATAAAAGAAATAATGTTTCTCCTCTTGGATGTGCGGCTTTAGCTGGTACTCCACATAATGTAGATAGAGATATGACAGCAGAGCTTCTAGGCTTTGATAGTGTAAGTGTGAATTGTTTAGATACAGTAAGTGATAGAGATTTTGCACTTGAAATTTTATTTAACATTTCTACTATGATGATGCATATTTCTCGTTTAAGTGAAGAGCTTGTTATGTGGTCAAGTTATGAGTTTGGATTTGTAGAACTTAGTGATGAGTATTCTACTGGTTCATCTATTATGCCACAGAAAAAAAATCCTGATGTTCCTGAACTGCTTCGTGGTAAAACAGGTCGTGTTTATGGATCACTTATGGGACTTTTAACTGTAATGAAAGGGCTTCCTTTAGCGTATAATAAAGATACTCAAGAAGATAAAGAGGGTGTGTTTGATGCTGTTGAAACTGCACAAATATCTTTAGAAATTTTAAAAGAAGCTATCAAGACGATGGAAGTTAAAGCTCATAATATGAAATCTGCTTGTTCTGTAGGACATTTGGCTGCTACTGATTTAGCTGATTATTTAGTTGAAAAATGCGGGATTCCATTTAGAGAAGCACACTTTATTACTGGACATGCAGTAGCTAAGAGTGAAGAATTGAAAATTGATTTAAGTGATATAGAGTTTAAATATCTTAAAGAGATTGATTCGAGAATAGACGAAGATGTACTAGAATATTTAGTTCTTAAAAATTCTATGAATGCTAGAACTTCTGCCGGTGGTACAGCAACTGTAAGAACAAAAGAACAATTAGAACAATTTAAAACTTTTTTAGAAGGCTAAACAGATGAAAGTAAGTGTTTCTCACCAAGATAGTATGAAATTTGTTGCTAAGACTTCAAAGAGTAGTTTTGTAATAGATTGTCCCGTTATCTCTCCTATTGAGTATTTCTTAGCAGGTATTATTACATGTAGTGCATCTGATATCGTTTTAATACCAAAGAATCAAGATAAAACTGTTACGGACTTAGTTGTAGATGGTGAAGTTATAAGAAATGAAGCTCATCCGTGTAAGTTCAATACTCTGCATCTAACATATAATTTTAACTCAGATGGTGATGATACTATGGCTGCTCGTTGGGTTATGGCATCTTTAGAGACTTACTGCTCAACTATTAATACTATCCGTGATACTACTGCTATTACTTACTCTATAACGCATAATGGTAAACTGATTCGCGAAAATGAGCAGATGATTTCTGGTGGTGGTTCAAACATAGATATGGGTGAAATAGAAAGTTGTCCATCTTAATTTAATAAATTCCATGACAAAATGCCATTTTTTTTACATTTATTGATTTTATACTCTAGAATATAAATATAAAAAATATAATGTAAGGAATAAATTATGTTAGAAATGGCAACAGTTTTACTAGCAGCGGGAGTGTTAATGATAATAGCATATGAATTTTCACATGCTATGCAAA
>JAQIBW010000079.1 GCA_027858865.1 Sulfurimonas sp.
AGGATATTCAAAACTATAGTAATTCATTGTTTTATTTTACCAAAAAAAAAGTTTTATATGCGTAATTACTACAAATTTAAAAAGATTTCACAATTCCCTGTGAATTATCTTGACATCAAAAAACAATTTGTCTATAATTCCCATCCACAAACAGAGATGTTTGTTATTGTCTTGTTAGCTCAGCTGGTAGAGCACGTCACTTTTAATGATGTGGCCGATGGTTCGAATCCATCACAGGACACCATTTTACAATTAGTTGGCCCCGTCGTCTAGCGGTTAGGATCCATGGTTTTCATCCATGTCACAGGAGTTCAATTCTCCTCGGGGTCACCAACTTTTACTTAGAAACAATCACATAAACTTATTATACACTCAAAACTTTCTATATACTCTTAAAAAATTGCACTTGATTTTAGAATTGGCGTAATAATTAATTTTTTAAGCTGTAGTTTATAGGAACATAAAGTATTAACTCTTCGTTTGGTTTTGGAAACTTTCCGGAAAGGTTTTCTATGGTTTTTATGGCAGCACGACTCAGTATTACACTTTTTGATGAAATAACTTCTATGGAGTGAGCGACAGCATTTGTAGAGAGTTTAAACCTTACTGTCACTTCACCTGTTGTACCTCTTTTTCTTGCTCTTCTTGGATAGTATAGGTTATCTTGTAAAAGTTGGATTATCTTAGCAATATTCTCTTGCATATACTCTTCTGCTAGGCGAGCCTGTTTAGCATCTGTATCTTCAACTATTACATCTTCTTCGCTAGTTACATCTTGTACTATTTGCGTAACTTCTAAAGGCTTTTCTTCTACTGTTTTTTCTTCTTTTATTTCCTCAGGTACAACTTCAGGTATTTCTTTTACTATCTCTATTTTTTTTACAACCGGTATTGGTTTTACTTTTGGCTTATTTATTTTTTTAGGAATAGGTTTTGGTTTAGACTTTGGCTTAGGTGTAGGCTTATCAAGTGGTTTTTTGACAATCATATCACATAGCTGGATGCAAACTTTATCTTCACAATCTACCTTATTTATAGATGGAATATTTTTCCATGTAAAAAATAGTGCAATAAGTAAAGTTACATGAAACATTAGTGAAAAGAAAAATGAACTGCCGTGTCTAATCATAAGTAGGATAATAACAAATTATGTGTTATATAAGTATTAAAAGCCCAAAGGTTTAGGGCTTTATATTGCTCTTTTAAATTCTGGGTAAGCTTCAACACCACATTCATTAACGTCCATACCTTCAACCTGAGCATCATCTTCAGCTCTAAATCTAGATACTTTGTTGATAAGGAACAAAACAACAAAAGAAACACTAAATGCGAAAACAGCTACAACGAGAACACCTTTGAGCTGAGCCATAAAGGAAACACTATCTACAAATATTCCAACTGCCAGTGTTCCCCAGATGCCATTTACCAAGTGAACAGAAAGAGCACCAACTGGATCATCAAGTTTTAGTTTATCAAAAATGGGAACGGCAAATACAACTAATGTACCACCGATAATACCGATTAAAATAGGAGTATACATATCATATAAATCTGGTCCGGCAGTAACAGCAACAAGTCCACCTAAAGCACCATTTAAAATCATAGTAATATCAAAGAATCTATATCTTACATACATAAGTATTCCAGCTATTAGTGCACCGGCAAGTCCAGAGGTATTTGTATTCATAATGGTCTTAGCTACTAAATCAGCATTTTCAACGCTGGAGATTGAACCAACAGAACCACCATTAAAACCAAACCAACCTATCCATAGTAAAAACGCACCTAAAACAACAAGAGGAATATTTGAGGCTGGAATAACTCTTATTTTACCGTTTACGTAACGACCTTTACGAGAACCCATAATTAGTATGGCAGCTAAAAGAGCCCAGCCACCAGTTGAGTGGATTACAGTTGAACCTGCTAAATCATGCATATTTATGTCAAGAAATGAACCTGCAATCATATCAGCACCCCAGCTTACATTTACTACAGTAGGATAGATTAATCCACCCATAATAACTGCAAATATTGCTAAAGGAAAGATACGTACACGTTCACTTACCCCACCACTCATGATATTTATTGTTTTACCAACAAATGCCATTTGAAACATAAATGCAGCCCAGATGCTCATAGAGTTATTTTCCCACGAACCAAAAGCAAGTTCATAACCTATCAGTAAAAATGCTAAAGATGCAACTGCGTAAATCATTACATTGATAGTTAAAACGGAAGTGACATTTTTTGTGCGGACAAGACCTGCTTCAAGCATAGCAAAACCAGGAACCATAAATATGATAAGTACCATTGAAAATAGTGCGAAGAAAGTGTCGATGATATATTTGAAGTCAGATTCTAACATATAATATGCCCCTTTGAATAGTAAAGGGACAATTATAACTTAAAAAAAGTGCAGATATTTTATAGACTGATTAAATTTTAATCAGTTGTTCTTTCTATGTCTAAATTAAACAGCTTCTGAGTCTGTTTCACCAGTACGTATACGAATAATTTGCTCTACTTCACTAACAAATATTTTACCGTCTCCAATTTTTCCAGTTCTAGCAGCTTCAACGATTGTGCTTGTTACTTGGTCAAGCATATCATCATTTACTACCATCTCCATTTTAATTTTTGGTAAGAAATCTACAACATATTCAGCACCACGATAAAGTTCACTATGACCTTTTTGACGACCATAACCTTTAACTTCACTAACAGTCATACCAGTAATCCCGATTTCCGCTAGTGCATCTTTAACATCTTCTAATTTAAATGGTTTAATAACCGCTTCTACTTTTTTCATAATTGTTTCTCCAATTTAATTTTAGCATCTTAGCTATTTTTGTGCTTTAAAGCAACTTTTATAATTTTAAAGCACTTTACCCTACTCTACTCCCCAAGGGAGTTAGCTTCAGTAGCCATAGCGGCTCCAGCGTAGCTAAAGGGACGAGTTCCTTTAGCGTTTAAATTATAAATTTATAGCCTTTTCGCCATGAACAGTTTCATCAAGACCACGACTCTCCGTCTCCTCGTCAACTCTACCACCACCAGTTATTGCAGAAGCAATATAAAATACAATCGCAGTAACAATACCACTATATACAATGGTAAGACCGATTGCACTAAACTGAGCTACTAACTGTGAACCCATGTTGTAGTTCTCAGGCATTGCATAATCAGCTATAAAGATTGCAGTTGCAACTGAACCCCAGATACCAACTAAACCGTGAATCCAAAATGCGTCTAAAGAGTCATCAACTTTGAACATAGTTTTAAGTTTAGCAACACCATAAAAACCTAGAGCACCACCAATCAGACCAATAATAATCGCACCTTCAACACCAGCAGAACCAGATGCAGGAGTAATTGCAACTAGACCGGCAACAGCACCAGAAGCACCACCAACTAAAGTAGCTTTTTTGTACACTAACCACTCAACAGCTATCCAGCCGATAACACCAAGAGATGCAGCAACATTAGTTACAAGAAATGCAGATGCAGCAGTACCATCTGCAGCAACTTCAGAACCAGCATTGAAACCGAACCAACCGAACCATAATAGAGCAGCACCAAGAACAACTAATACAGGAGAAAAAGGTTTGATTGCAGCTTTACCATAATCTTTTCTACGTCCAAGAATCATTGCAACAACAAAACCGGCAACACCAGCATTTAAGTGAACAACAGTACCACCTGCAAAATCCATCTCACCAAAGTTAAATGTAGTAGAATTACCACTCCAAGCCCAGTGTGTAATAGGAGCGTAAACAGCAACAATCCATAGTGCCGCAAATATCATAAATGTAGAGAACTTAACTCTCTCAATCATAGAACCACTAGCAATTGCAACAGCGATTGCAGCGAATGTTCCTTGGAATGCAACAAATAAAAGCTCAGGGATAGTCCCACTTAATGTATCAGAAGTGATTCCTGACAACATAACCTTACCAGTACCTATTAAGTCACCATCACCAAATGCGATTGAGTAACCAACTAAAACCCATACTAAAGTACCAACAGCGTAAGCACCTAAACTCATACCTATAGTATTTAGTACATTCTTACTACGAGTAAGACCACCGTAAAATAGTGCAAGTCCCGCAGGTGTCATTAACATTACAAAAGCCGTAGCAACTAACATCCAAGCAGTATCACCGCTGTTTAATGTATCCTCTGCGAATACCAAAGTTGGTAACGCTAATAGAGCAAGAAATAATATCTTCATTTTTTATCCTTATAGTTTAACTGCCCAAATTATACAAGTTAACTAGAAGGTATTAACCAATTTACTGATTAATTTTTAATCATACAACTTTTGTGGAGCTTAAGCCTTTATATCCTCTTCCCAGAAGAACTCTATCCACTGAGTAGCTTCTTTTACGGCATAATCAGGCTGAATGAGTGCTGTTTTTTTATAAAAAAGTGTCGCAAGTTTAAACTCGACATGTGGAAATTGCTCTTTTAATAATTTTAATATCTCAACCATAGTTTCACCACTGTCTACTATATCATCTAAGATTAGTACCTTTGAAGCTTTTGAAAGATCTGGAATATTAAAGATATTAAAAGTATCTAGTTTAGTCGTTCCTTCATAATGAATGGAGTTAAGACTATACACTTTTCTTATATTTAGTGCTTCTCCCATAAAATGACTCAGAGTCAAACCACCTCTAGCTGCACCTAACAATACGTCCGCGTTAAACTCTTTGCTTAATTTTATTAACTCCCTAGTATCTTGAACAAACTCTTCGTAAGAATAATAATATTTTTGCATTCTCTTTCTATCCTTGTTAATAATATGAAATATTATCCTACTCAATAATATAACAACTTAAAAAAAATAATTGTTAGAGCAAAACTTAAGGGATAATAAGATAAACTAAGCCAATTTTATTTTCAAAGATTAGGTGTTTTATATGAGCGATTTGCTAAACAACGATGATGTACAAACTATAAATATAGAGGAAACTCTTCAAAACAGTTACCTTGATTACTCTATGAGTGTAATCGTAGGTCGTGCCCTGCCAGATGTTCGTGACGGTCTTAAACCAGTTCACAGAAGAATTCTATATGCAATGGACAAACTTAACCTTTCACATGGTGCAAAATTCAAAAAATCAGCTCGTATAGTTGGTGATGTTATAGGTCAGTACCATCCTCACGGGGACAACTCTGTTTATGATGCGCTAGTTCGTATGGCTCAAGACTTCTCTATGCGTATGCAACTTGTCGACGGTCAAGGAAACTTCGGTTCCGTTGATGGTGACTCTGCTGCAGCGATGAGATATACAGAAGCTCGTATGACAAAGTATGCTGGAGAACTTCTAAAAGATTTAGAAAAAAACACAGTAAACATGACTGATAACTACGATGGTACTACTAAAGAGCCTGAAGTTATGCCTACACGTGTACCAAACTTACTTATTAATGGTTCTTCAGGTATTGCTGTTGGTATGGCTACAAATATTCCTCCACATAACCCTAGAGAGGTTTTAACTGGACTAAAAGCACTTCTTGCAAATCCAGATATATCTTTAGTAGAGTTAATGGAATTTATCAAAGCACCTGACTTTCCAACTGGTGGTATCATTTTTGGTAAAAAAGGAATCATGGACGCTTATGAGACTGGTCGTGGTCGCATAAAAGTTCGTGCAAAGACTCACATAGAGCAAAAAACTAAAAAAGAAGTAATCGTTATTGATGAACTTCCTTACCAAGTAAACAAAGCTCGTCTTATTGAAAATATTGCAAACCTAGTTAAAGACAAGATGATTGATGGTGTTTCAGAGATTCGTGATGAATCAGACCGTGATGGTATGAGAGTTGTAATAGAGCTAAAAAGAGATGCCATGAGCGAAATCGTTCTTAACAATCTCTTTAAGCAAACAAGCATGCAGACTACTTTTGGTATTATCATGCTATCTATATTAAACCAAGAACCTAGAATCTTTGGTATCATAACTATATTAAAGCACTTTATAAATCACCGTAAAACTATCATTATTCGTCGTACTATTTTTGATTTAGAAAAAGCAAAAGCTAGAGCGCACATCTTAGAGGGTCTTAAAAAAGCTCTTGATATTATTGACCAGATTATTAAAGTAATCAAAGCAAGTAAAAATGTAGAAGATGCAAGAGATAATCTTATTTCTAACTTTGATTTCTCTGAAATTCAAGCACAAAGCATTGTTGATATGCGTCTTGGTAAGCTTACAGGTCTAGAACGTGAGAAGATTGAGAATGAATTACGTGAGTTAATGACACTTATCGAGTATTTAGAATCAATCCTAAAAAGTGAAAAAGTTTTACAGGGAATCATCGGTGAAGAGTTTGATGAAGTACTTGATACTTATGGTTCTAATGAGAGAAGAACAGAGATTGAAGATGACTATGATGACATTGATATCGAAGACTTAATCCCTAACGAGCCAATGGTAGTTACTATTACTCACAGAGGTTATATCAAAAGAGTTCCTTTAGCATCGTATGAAAAACAAAAACGTGGTGGTAAAGGTAAAACAGCCGTTACTACTTATGAAGATGACTTTATAGAGAGATTCTTCACTTGTAATACTCATGATACACTTCTGTTTGTAACAGATCGTGGTCAATTACACTGGTTAAAAGTTTACAAGATTCCTGAAGGAAGTAGAATAGCTAAAGGTAAGGCAGTTGTTAATCTTCTTAACCTTATGGCTGATGAGAGAATACGTTCAATCATTCCAACTACTGACTTTAGTGAAGAGAAAGGTTTAGTATTCTTTACACAAAAAGGTGTTGTTAAGCGTACTAATCTAAGTGAATTCTCTAATATTAGAAGCAATGGTGTAAGAGCTATCGTTCTTGATGAAGATGACGCACTTATTACTGCAAAAATAGCAGATAGATCTATAAAGTATCTGTTTATTGTTACTAAATTAGCTCAATGTATTAAATTTGATATTGAAAAAACTCGTGAGCAAGGTCGTAGCACACGTGGTGTTAGAGGTATCAAGTTCAAACATGAAGATGATGAAGTAATCGATGCTAACATCATTGCAGATGATGAACAAGAAATTTTAATCATAGCTGAAAAAGGTATCGGTAAACGTACAGATGCTGGTGAGTACCGATTGACTAATCGTGGTGGTTCAGGTGTTATAGCTATGAAGATGAGTACTAAAACTGGTAAATATGTTGTAGGTTGTCTAATGGTAGATGAGACTATGGATATGATGGCTCTTACAAAAGCTGGTAAAATGATTAGAGTAGAAATGCAAACTATCTCAAAATCTAGTAGAAATACTTCTGGTGTATATATTGTAAAAGGTGACGATGTAGCAAGTGTTTCTCGTTGTCCTAAAAAACCAAAAGATGATGAAGACGATGAGCTAACTCCACCAACAATTACAGTAGTGGAATAGTATTTGCTTCTTAACTCACATTAAATCAAAGGCACATTTTTAGTGCCTAATTAAAGGGATACACCATGAAATATTCTCTGATTTTAGTAGCACTATTGAGTGCTGCTTCATTAGTAGCTCAGACACCTTCATCACCTCAAACGATAGGGAACTTAGATAAGATAGATTCTCTAGAGACAAAGGTTTCAGGTATTAACACTAAGGTGTCTACGGTTGAAGAAAAGCTAGCTTCTATTGAGTCGGATATGGCTTCTATGAGAGCACCTAAGAAAATTGTTAGAGAAGGTGAAGAAACTCTTAGCGAAGGCGCCGATGTTCGCATAAGTGTTACTGGTCAAGGTGTAGCACCGATGAATACAACTTCTCCTGCTCAAGCTTATGCACTTGCAAAACGCGCAGCAACTGCAGACGCTTACAGGCTTATAGCTGAGAAAGTTAAAGGTGTTCGCATTGATGGTCAAGACCTTATCAAGAACATGATGGTTAAAAGATCAACTGTTCGTACTTCGGTAAAAGCAATGGTTAGAAATGCAAATGTTGTTGAGACAACTTTTAAAGAGGGTTTATGCGAAGTAGAGATGGAAATAGTTCTATCACACGCGCAATTTGCTCACTAATCCTTCTTAATTCATTCGCATCTCTGAATGCGAATGAATTTCTTATCTCTTATCGCTATATAGTAAAAGATGCCACTCTATACAATGAAACACTTCGCATCTCAGATTCTATGAAAAAATGCGTTGGAAAACCACAAAAAGCACTTATCCTTACAAGTTTTGGTGATAAAGATTTAAAAGAAACTATCTCTAATAACTCACAAGAATTTATTGACTATATGCATAAACTTGGGCTTAATGTAGAGCATAAAGAGAGCACTACAAATTACCAAAACAGATCCACTACTATCCTCACTCTTAAAACTACATGTTTCAAAGTCGATTTTAATGATAATTTTGCTAGAATTGCACCTTTAAAATAGGCTCAAATAGGACATTTATTGAAAATTGCAATAGTTGAAGACGATATTAATATGAGAAAATCTCTTGAAATAGCAATGAGCGATTATAAAGAGTTTGAAATAATCACATTCAAAAATGCAGTAGATGCTCTTAAAAAACTAGACAGCACTTTTGACCTTATTATTACAGACATTAACATGCCAAAGATGGACGGCATAGAATTTGTGAAAGAGTTAAACGGTAAATATGAAGTTATTATCATGACTGGTAATGCAACTCTTACGCGTGCTATTGAGTCTGTTAAACTTGGGGTAAAAGACTTTTTACTTAAGCCTTTTGATGTAGACACTCTGGTTGCTGCTATTAAAAGAGAAGACCATATACAAAAAGTACAAAAGTCAGTTCCTAAGACAAAGACTAATACTAGTGGTTTTTTAGGAACTTCTAAAGAACTTGAGCGTGTTATTAGTATTGCAGACAAAGCTTGTAAAACAGATGCAAGTATTTTGTTACTTGGACAGAGCGGTGTTGGTAAAGAAGTTTTTGCGTCATACATACACAAAAATTCGCCAAGAGCTAAAAAGCCGTTTATAGCTATAAATATGGCAGCTATTCCGGAGAACCTTATAGAGAGTGAATTATTTGGTTTTGAAAAGGGCGCGTTTACAGATGCTTCTGAAGCTAAGGCAGGACAGTTTGAACTAGCAAATGGTGGAACACTTTTTCTTGATGAGATAGCGGAGATGCCATACGGTGTTCAAGCAAAACTACTTCGTGCATTACAAGAAAAAGAAGTTAGACGTCTAGGCTCAGCTAAAAGTATAAAGATAGATATACGTGTTGTTTCTGCAACAAATGCAAACTTAGAAGACAAGATAAAAAATGGAGAGTTTAGAGAAGATTTATACTATCGTTTAAATACTATCCCTCTTATCATCCCACCTTTAAACAAAAGAAAAGATGAGATTTTAAAAATAGCTTATGCTATGACAGAGATAAACTGTAAAAAATACAATTTTGATCTTAAAACATTTAGTCCAGAAGCTCAAGAACAACTTCTACAATATAGCTGGCCAGGAAACATAAGAGAGCTTATCTCAGTTGTTGAGAGAGCAGTTATCCTTAGTGAAGGTCAAGAGATAACAGCAGATGAACTTTTTTTACAAAATAAAATACAATAAATAGGAGAAAATATGTCTAGAAAATATAATGTAGCAGTAGTTGGAGCAAACGGAGCAGTTGGTGAAGAGATTTTAACAATTTTACAAGAAATAGATTTTCCACTTAACAAACTAGTTCCACTAGCGAGTGAGAGAAGTGCAGGAAATACAATTGAGTTCAATGGCAAACAAATAGTTATAAAAGAGTTAACTAACGATATTTTTAAAGAAGAAGAGATTGAGATAGCACTTTTTTCAGCTGGCGGAGATATTAGTGCAAAATTTGCAGCGGCAGCTGTAGAAGCTGGGGCAGTTGTTATTGACAACACTTCTCACTTTAGAATGGACGCGAATGTACCTCTAGTTGTGCCCGAAGTAAACCCTGAAGATATTGCTAAATGGACAGACACAGGAATAATCGCTAATCCGAACTGTTCTACTATCCAAATGGTTCAAGTACTAAAACCACTTGATGAAGCTTACGATCTTACAAGGGTAGACGCAAGTACATACCAAGCTACTTCTGGTGGTGGAAAAACTGCTATGGAAGAGTTAGTATCTCAGATGCAAGACTTCTTTGCCTTTAAACTAAGTGATGCTGAGCATAAAGCTTTTCCACATCAGATAGCTCTAAATGTTATCCCTCAAATTGATGTTTTCATGGAAAATGGCTACACAAAAGAAGAGATGAAAATGGTTAATGAGACTACTAAGATTATGCACAAAGAGATTCCTCTTAGTGCAACTTGTGTTCGCGTTCCTACTCTTCGTGGTCATGCAGAATCTTTAACTCTGACTTTTGCTTGTGATGTAGATGCAAACGAAGTAAGAGAAGTTCTTGCTAAAGCTCCAAACATTGTTATAGTGGATGATCCAAAAGAGAGTCTTTACCCTATGCCTGCAACTTGTGTAGATATGAATGAGACTTTTGTTGGTCGTATCAGAAATGATAACTATGCTAAAAATATAATTCATATGTTTATCGTTGCGGACAACCTAAGAGTTGGTGCTGCTACAAATGCTGTACGTATAGCTCAAAAATGGGTAGAGATGGAAGGAGAAAAATAAGTGTTAGAAAAAATATTTGAAAGTAGTTTATGGAATTCTAGATTTATAGTAATACTGGCAGTAATATTTGGTCTTATCGGAGCTATAATACTTTTTGCTGTTGCGAGTGTTGATATTATTGTAACAGCAAAGTACGTTATAACAACATATTTAACTGGAGCTCATCCTGAAACATTTCATCAAGATGTAGTCGGTGGAATCATCGGTGCAGTTGACCTATACCTAATCGGTGTAGTAATGCTTCTTTTTGCATTTGGTCTATATGAACTTTTCATATCAGAGATAGATGCAGCCAAAGAATAAGAACATGATGAAACCCAACTTTTAGCAATTCATTCACTTGACCAACTAAAGGATAAAATCTCTAAAGTATTAGTAATGGTTCTAGTAGTTGGATTCTTTCAAAAAGTAGGATATACACAGTATAATGGTGCATTAGATATGCT
>JAQIBW010000063.1 GCA_027858865.1 Sulfurimonas sp.
AACCAAGTAATCATTAGTGATAATGGCGGAGGAATTGATGAAAGTATCATGCTTGATATCTTTGAACCATATACAAGCAGTACAAAAAGTAACGGTATTGGTCTTTACATAGCTAAAGAGATTACAGAAAAAAATGGTGGCTATATCTCTGTGTCAAACGATGAAAAGGGTGCAGTGTTTAAAGTTGAGTTTCCTCACTCAGCTTCTTAATATGTAAGCGATTTAAAGAACTGCATCTCATGTTCTCTAAGTATACGAATCATATTTGTAGACCCTGCTACTCCAACAGGGTCGCCTGCAGTAAGTATATAACTCTTGTCAAACTTCAAAACTTTTCTATCTATGCCTTGATTCATTACGCTACACATCATCTGTCCAAGTGAACCCTCTTCAACCATAAAAGCCGGAACAACTCCCCAGCACATAGTTAAGTATCTTGCAACTTTTTCATCATGAACAACGGCATATATATCACGGCGAGGACGATAACGTGAAATCTTCCTAACAGATGAACCAGATGCAGTAAGGCAAATCAGTCCCCAGGCATCTATATCTTCACAAAGTCTCACTGCTGACTCGTTTATGCTGTCTGTTGCATCTGAGATTTTAAAAACTGAAAATTTATTATATGGATAAATCTTCTCAACACCGATAATAGTTTCCATCATAGTCTCTACTGCTAAGACAGGGTTATGTCCCATCGCGCTTTCTTCTGATAGCATAACAGCATCTGAACCATCTAAAACAGCATTTGCCACATCACTTATCTCAGCTCTTGTTGCGGTATCATTTGTAGTCATAGAAAGCAGCATCTGAGTAGCTGTAATAACAGGTTTTGAAGCTTCATTTGCTTTTTTTATGAGAATCTTTTGTAGAACAGGAACTTCATAAAAAGGCACTTCGATGCCAAGGTCTCCACGAGCAACCATAAGACCATCGCTTGCCTCAAGTATGGCATCTATGTTTTCCACTGCATCAAACTTCTCTATCTTTGCATAAAGTTGAACTCTGCCATTGTTGTCATCTATAATTTTTCTGGCATTTATCATATCTTGTGCATCTTGAACAAAGGAGATAGCCATAAAGTCAACATCGTTTTGTATACCCCAAAGCATATCTACTCTGTCTTTTGGAGTCAGGACATCGATGCCGAGTCTAGTGTTAGGAAAATTAACACCTTTTTTAGAACTAAGTACTCCGCTGTTTTTTACCTTTACTTTTACAGAGTCAGTTAAAACCTCAACAACCTCAGTACGAATCATCCCATCATAAAGGTATATAAACTCCCCTACTTTTAGTTGCTTTAAAATAGTCGGCTGATTTATACAAGTGAGGTAACTACCCTCACCTACTTTACTTCCTACAATCTCTTCTTTTACAAACTCAATAATGTCATTAGTTTCAAGTTCAAAAGGCTCTTCCAAGTGACCTACTCGAATCTTAGGTCCGCTTATATCTTGAAGTACTCCAACAAACAAACCACTCTTTTTCTCAGCCTCTCGGATGCGCTGTAAAACTTCGTAGTGATACTCATGTGTACCGTGTGAAAAGTTCAGACGAAACACATTTACACCAGCTCTCATAAGAGCTTCTATCATCTCTTGCGAGTCAGATGCAGGGCCAATCGTCGCTAAGATTTTTGTTCTTTTTTTCATTAAAATTTCCTCGTTATTTTACAGCCGTTAAAATGAAATTCTAACTCATTTGAAGGCTCTTTGTAAAGCAGTGGAGAGTCAAGATCGATGTACGCTATAACATCACTGTACTCCATTGCCAGATTTAGAGCTGCGTTTATAGAGATAGGGCCTTCAAGCATCGAGCCTAGCATACATTTCACACTGTTTTTTCTTGCAAATTCTAAAATTTCTATGGCCTTTGTAACTCCCCCACACTTCATAAGCTTTATGTTTATCATATCTGCACAAGCATACTCTACTATAGTCTTTGCATCTTCGAGTGTAAATACCGACTCATCAGCAAGTATGGGAACATGTGAGTAGTTAGTTATGCATCTTAGCTCATGAAGTTCGCTCGCTTTTACGGGTTGCTCTATAAGTTCAAGTTTAGCGTCAAGAGTAGCATCAATATATTCCATCGTGTCATCTAGTGTCCAAGCTTGGTTTGCATCTATAATGAGCTTGGCATCAAGCTCAGAGAGTCTGTTTGTAACTGCTATGGCATGTTTTATATCTAAGCCAAATTTTACTTTTAAGATTTTCATACCGTTTGCAATAGCTTGCGTAGCATCTGCAATCATTTCATCTGCATCTTTTAGGCTGATAGTTATGTCCGTTTCAAGTGTTAGGTTTTGCTTCTCTTTTGCATCTGGTATCAAAGAAAAAAGAGCCATATCTAAAGCTGCTTTTGCACTACTCCCCATCTCAGCTAGATGCAGAGTTTTAATAGCATCTACCGGAGTTAAATCTATAAGTTCTTCTTCGATAAATGCGATACCGCTTAAGATGCTATAGATATCTTCACCAGTTACAGCACGAGTTGAAGGTGCTTCACCATAAGCCACACTACCATCATCACATGTCACAGTAACTCTAACAAATTCAACCGTATCTACTCGTCTAAGAGCTGTTATAAAAGGGGTTTTGAGAGCTATCTCTTTAACCTCCGTACTTATATTTGCAATCTTCATAATCGGACTAATCCTGATGTCGATAAAATTTTTGATATTTATTATGTAGTAAGTATATAGTAATTAGCTTTAGCAATCTGTTTACACCTCAGGAGAGGTGTAAACAGAAGGGTTCACGAAGAGGGGACATTCTAGACATAATAACGCTATACTTTGTTTTAAGGAATGATAATGCATTACAATATTGATTTACAAAAAATAGCAGATGAACTAGACTTTGATTTAGAAGATGTTGAAATGTTAATGGATGTATTTTTGCAAGGGGCTAAAGAATCTCTATTGGCTTTAGAAGAAGCAATTGATCAAAAAGATTTAGAGCAAATTTTCAGATCTGCACATGCAATCAAAGGAAGTGCAGCGAACCTATTACTTCTTGACATTTCAAATATAGCAAAAGAGATAGAACACAGTGCAAGAGAAAAAGAGTCAATTGAATACAATCAAATATTTAAAAATTTAAAACAGCTAATTCAAAATATCTAAAGAATGTGATATTATAATTAAAATAAATAATCACAAAGTTTTTGTTATAATACTGATGAATTTTATACTAAATATACAAATAAATAATAGTGAGTGGTCATGTT
>JAQIBW010000069.1 GCA_027858865.1 Sulfurimonas sp.
AGATTTGATAAAAAAGTTATTATTTTTTTCATGATTATTGATTGTAGTCTAGCTATCTTAAACATAAGCTATTTCCAACTATCCTCTGTTATACTAATACTTTTCTCACTATCGAGAAGTGTTAGCTCTCCATCACTTATGTTACAGTGTAGAGTCATTGCTCTTTTTACAAGTTCTTCTATGTTCCCGTCTATGTTTATCTTTACCACAGAGAGATTTTTAAAACGTTTCAGTACCTTTTCTGTCTGTTTCCACCATGCTGATGCACTTCCTTCTTGGTAAGTGTAGATTATTACTTTTTGGGATCGTCCGCACGCTTTTTTGATTCGTTTCTCATCCGGTTGACCAAGATCTATCCATAGTTTTATATCGCCGTTTAAAGCTTTTTCCCATAAGTCAGGCTCATCCTCTTGCGCGATGCCTTTACAAAATACCAAGTCATCTTTTGCATTTAAAATAAAAGCAACTAAGCGAATCATAAGACGATAGTCATTTTCTGATGGATGTTTTGCAAGTGTAAAATTATGCTCAGCGTAGTAGTGATTATCCATGTTAGCGATGTTTAAAGATGCTTTGTAGATAGTTGCATTTGCAGCCATAGTCTTCCTTAGGGTAGATATACTGTTTGGTATAGCAAGAGTATAGCAAAATGTCGCTTCTTATGAAGACAAATCAGTCTACACTCTAGTTAGACTTATCTCCTACTTATTTACCAGTGTAGTTAGCACCTTTTATTAAACCGCTTCTACTTACAAAGATATATAGTGTTTGTCTACTTTGTTTTGCTATCTTAGCATTTTTAAAACTAACTACCCAGTCTTTTTTGTAGTTTAATTTACTCTGCTCTATCTTCTCAAAGGAACTACTCTTCCAACTCTTTGCTATCTTCTTTTGTTTAACTAAACTTTGCACCTTTTGCTGTGCTATCTCTTTTATAGTATCTTTAGTAACTACTTCTTGCTCATGAGCGTGAGAGTGTCCATGTTCACCATGTGAGTGTCCTGAACCTGCAAATAGTGATGTAGATGCTACAAGTGCTGTAACTAATACTGTTTTTATTAAAATTTTCATTTTTATCCTTTTATAGTGAGTCGTAAATATACTCTTTTTGTTTAGCTTCCATATCCATATGAATATGTTTATGAGCATCCTTGTTGAATCCAAATTCCTCTTCATTTGTTGTATGAAGATAACCATGCAGTTGCATAAGTAAAAGCATAAAACCTGCAAACATTAGAGCATGGTTTGTTACTTTACTAAGCCTAAGAAAAGATTTTCTCTTTCTCCACTGTGTAAGTATGACAAGCATAAAGATTAGAGCTATAACCTGCCCCAGCTCAACACCTACGTTAAAGGAAATGATTCTTAGTAACATGTCCCAGTTTTGTTCACCTAATGGCAACTGTTGTAGTCTTGTTGAGAGTCCAAATCCATGTATAAGTCCAAATATAAGAACCATAATAAGTAAGTTTGGAGACTTAACACCAAGATAATTTCCAAAGCCTTTGTTATTATCAAATGCTTTATAAATAACACTAATAGCAATTACTGCATCTATAAGATAATAATTTGCATTAATACCCATAAATGTAGCAAATATTAGCGTAATACTGTGTCCGATTGTAAATATGGTCACAAACTTAACAACGTCCTTTGCAGTTGAGAGAAAAAAAACAACTCCAAATAGAAATAGTAAGTGATCATATCCACTCAACATATGGGTCGCACCCAACCAAATATAGCGAAGATTTCCGCCGTCTATCATCGCTTGTTTATCTGCTTCTGAGATACCATGTGCATACATGATTGTGCTCAAAAATAGAGATGCGACAAGTAGAAAAAATATTTTCATTTTGTTCCTTGATAATTGTAAAAATTTAATAATTGAAGTTAATTAAATAATTAGGTTCTCGGAGGACGAAAAAGTCTTTCTAAATTAGGATTTGAAATCCAAGGATTTTGCTCGTAGTATGATTCTTTTAAAGATAGATTAGCAAACAGCTCTCTATTTTGAGAAAAAGTGTAAAAGTCTGCATAATTAATGACAATTTGAGAGTGGCTATGTTTATGGTTGTGCGTGTTTCCACTATGAAAATGATCATGCTTGTGAACATCTATATGTTTATGTACAGAGCACTTCGCACTGTCCGCATAATTATGATTTTGTTGCACGGCAGACCTTGCGTAAACGCTACTGCCTATCAGATGCAAAGCCAACAAAATAATCATTACATAGTTTTTCATTTCAAAAGCATAACATAGAAAACTCAACAGTTAAGTTTCTAAAATCTAAACACATCACAAAAGAAATATCCAATAACATTAATTATCAAATATTTTTATAGAAGTTTAGAGTATCATATAACATATAATTATTCTAACTTTGGAGTTTAGCATGAAATTCGCCTTATTAGTATTGGTATTTGCATCTGCCTTATTTTCAGCAGTTATTGAAACAAATGAAGGAACATTTTTTCAGATATACGCTGACAAAAACCCACAATCAAACATAGTAGCCACAGTCTCTGTAGATAAAGGCAAGATAGAAACATCACGCTGTTTTAACACTAGTAACGATTCTAGATGGTGTAAGCTCTCATACACTCAAAATGGAGTTAGTGTCAACGGTTACTCAGATGAAAAATCTCTAGATGCTATAGCTTCAAGACTAAACAAAAAGTCAACGTTTGAGCTAAACTATGGCGGTAGATATAGTGAAGTGGGAAATGCTATCTTACCACTCGAAGACGGCTTCTTGCTTGTTGGAAGTACAGAAAGTTTTGGTAAAGGACAGAAGGATGTCTACGTAGTTAAAGTAGATAACTTCGGTAACAAAATCTGGAGCGGTGCGTATGGAGGTGGCGGTGTTGACGAGGCAAATGCAGTTGTACTTGTAGAAGACGGTTTCATGTTAGCTGGAACAACTCGTAGTTTTGGAAATAGAATCCAAAATCTATACCTTGCTAAAATCTCTAAAACAGGTAAGCTAATATGGCAAAATGGTTATTACTCAGACAAAGATGACTACTATGTGGGTAAAGACATGGTAAAGATTAGTGAAAACAACGTACTCATAACCGGTCATGAAGATCATGTAAAGTTTTTTAATGCAGAGGTTAACTTCTATTTAAACGCGATAGATACAGATGGACAGAGAAACGGAATCAAGCGCTATGGAGAAGGAGAAGAAAAGTCAAACTCTATCATCTCTGTTAGCGATGGTTATGTTATAGCTGGAGAAACGGATACATGGGGAAATGGTGCTAAAGACTCTTATGTTATAAAGATAAACAAAGACGGTGATAGAGTTTGGCATAACGCTTTTGGATGGAGTTATGATGAAGTTGCAAACCAAATCATACAGACAAAAGACGGTGGATATGTTTTAGTTGGGACTACAGATAGTGATCATAGAAACCAAAAAGATGTATTTGTTGTAAAGATAAACAAAGATGGAAATGGAGTTTGGCAATACCACTATGGTTCAAAAGAGAATGAAGAGGGTAAAGGTATAGTAGAAACAGAAGATGGCTATGTAATCACTGGATATACTAAAGATACTAAAAGTTATAACAGTGATGTTTATCTGCTAAAAATCGACAAACAAGGAAATCTTGTTTGGCATAGACATTATGGCGGAGACAGAGATGATGAAGGAAATGCTATATCAAAAGTAAAAGATGGGTTTGTCGTTACAGGTTATGTATCATCTAAAGATAGCAACTCCAAAGACCTTTATCTTATAAAAGTTGATAATAACGGGAACATAAACTAGAAGATGGGTTGGACTTGTCAGCATGATCATAAGGGTATGTGTAAGCTTGTAAAGAAGCCTTGTGTTCCAGGGATGAAAGGCTGTACACTAAAGAGTAGTGAGTATATCTTCACTACCGGTAGTTACGAAGATGATAAAAAAGTTGCCCAGGGAAAGCAGGCACAAGAAATTGACTTTGCTGCGTTAGCTAAAAGCAACTAGTTATAATCCTCATTAACTCCAAAACTCTAAAGGGTCCGGATGCAAGAAAGTATAGTTTAGCTCTTTTACTATTTTTGTTGAAGATACAACTCTATGTGTTATTCCTTCAAAAGTCCCAAGTTTAAGACCCAAAGTCTTAGAATTCTTTTTATGTACTTCTGAACGGAGTGGATGCTTAGATGCTACAAGGTTATAGATGCCACTCTTTATATTTTTCTCTAAAATCTTTTTAATTATGTTTATAACATCATCACGGTGGATATAGTTTACTTCTCCATCTGTAAATGTTGAAACATTCTTCCATTTTCCAGAGATTCTATCATCACCCATCAATCCGCCAAGACGTAAGATGACTAGCTTGTCTCTAAGGCCTAGCATCAACTCTTCAGCATCTCTCTGACGTCCTGTCTTTGTGATAACTGCACTCTCATCGACTTCAAAGTCAAACTCTCTATATACAGATATAGAACTCAGTAGTATGATATTTGAACTAGGAGCTGTTAGTGTTGCGATTTTTTGAAGTGTTTGGAGGTAGTTGTCTTTTGTGTTTATGGCGATGATGATAGTATCACTTTGCCAAAATAGAGAGTCATCGCTAGTTGTTTCTCTACTGAAACACTCTACTTTAAAAGTGCTAGATAGGACTTTGCCAAGGGGTTTTCCAACCCAGCCACAGCCAACTATGCCAACACTTTTTTTATCTATCATTTCTTAGGATTATTTATTTGGTAACTTTTTTTGATATGTAACATCTCATATACAGAGACTTCTTTTCCAGCTTCTGCTATCAACTTGTCTGTATCAGTAAACTGACCCTTCATTTTTTTGATATCTACATATCCAGCAGGTTTTATTTCGCTCATAGCTATGTTTATAGCTCCTGCCCACATAATAACTATCATAAGCCATACAGTTTTTTTTGCCTCTGCATAAACACCGATAAAGTGAAAAGCAATACTTAAAATAATTCCAATAATTAATATAATACTCAAACTCATTTATTTATATCCTCTCCTCTAGGTTTCATAACTTGCTTCTCAATACCTGTATCTCTAAGCATCTTGTCGCCAAAACTCATAACAGCCATCGTTCCAGCTAACATCAAAACTACAACGACAAGTAAAAAAACCAATGCCATAGAGTAGCGTTTTAATATAGCTAGCATCTACTTAGGTACAATCCCGTCAAATTCTATACATCTAGACGTATGAAAATCTCTCTCATAGTCATCATTTTTAAATTTGTCGCCATCAAGTCTCCATCCTAATTCTTTAGAAAGAAGTACTGATCTTGAGATTGTTCTACGCATTTTGTTTTCACAAATTACTGTCTCGCCGCTATTGAAGATGTCTTTTACTCCATCCATACGAGAAGTTGTCATATAGTAATGTATTGATATCATAGTAATAAGGAACAAACTTACCATTGTCATTCCACGGCTAAAAGCAACTTTTGGCACAAAGTCTCTTGTTGTTACGACTGCGGTAACAACAAGGATAAAAATACCTATAACTATATATACTATCTCTAACTCAAAAAATAATTCCATTATGCTTCCTCTCTATCGTTCTCAGATTCCCAAGCTTCAATAGCCGGAGTAAAATACTCAATACGCACTTTTTTGAACTCTCTAGAGCTGTAAAGTGGCATGTGAGATTTAGCTTCTATTTCATTCGCCATTTCTGCGATGATGCTATTTGTCTCTTCTTTAGTTTTTCCATGAACCATAGTAAATAGGTTATACGGCCAGTTTGCATACTTAGGACGAAGGTAACAGTGACTTACTGCACTAAATGATGCAGCAGTCGCACCGATCTCTTCACCGTTAGTCTCATCTACGTCCCAAACTACCATAGCGTTTGCATTGAAGCCCGCTTTTCTGTGGTTAAGTATAGATGCAAATCTTCTCATGATTCCAGCTTCTTGAAGTTCTTTAAGGATTGAGAAGAATTTGTCATAATCAATCTCTAATTCATCAATAATTTTTTTGAATGGTTCGCTTACCATATCTATATCATACTGAGCTTTTCGAACGATGGCATGATGAATAGGAGTCATATCTATCTCAGTATGAACAACTTTTTTAACTTCCTCTTTTTTTTCATCTTTTCCAGTTGTGTTTAGTTTAACATTGATTTTAAAAAGTTTTAGTGTTGGAAGCATGATGTAGTCATCAGCTTCTGTCAGCTCTGCTAGTATCTCAACTGTTCTATCAAGTCCCAGTTTAGAGTCAGGTGCAACACCGAGAGTAAACCAGATGTTAAACTCATGATTTCTTTCGTAGTTATGCGAGATTCCAGGGTGTGAGTTAATAATCTTAACTGCAGCACTTATCTTTTCTTTTGCAACTTTAAAAGCCACTAAAGAAGATTTATAACCCAATCTTTTTGTGTCAAATATGGCTGATGTTTGGCGAATAATATTGCTTTTTTTCTGCTCTTGAAGAATATCTAAAACTTCTTCTTCACTCATACCCAGTTCTTGGGCAATAACCTGAAAAGGTCTTGCAACTAAAGGAAACTTTTTCTGTATTCTAGATAGTATTTCATCTTTCATATTTACATTCTTTTTTGTGAATTATTTTGTTAAAAGATTGTAATCTAATTTAAATTAATATCAGTTGATGTACATCAAGTTTGTCATTTTATGTATTATGCTATTATGTTGCTTAAAAATATAAAAGAGTTACATGGCTTATTTTCCAGCTTTTATAAAACTAGACAATAAAAAAATACTAATAATTGGTGGCGGATACATAGCTTACGAAAAGTTAAACCATCTTTTAGATTTTACAAAAGATATCTCTGTTATCGCACTTGAGATTTGCGAGGATATGGCTAAAGGCATAAAAGATAATAATCTTGCTTTAGAGAAAAGAGCTTACAAAATCGGTGATATAAAAGATTTCTCAGTTATAATAGTCGCAGTTGATGATATTTCACTTCAAGCAGAAATTTTTGCTGAGTCAAAGCAGTATAACTGTCTATGTAACTCTGTGGACTCGGTAGATTATTGTGACTTTATCTTTGGTTCTTATGTAAAGAAAGATGATTTAACAATCGCTATTTCAACATCAGGGGCATCTCCGGCAATGGCTAAGCATCTGAAAATATATCTGCAAAACCTCATCCCTGCGGGGATAAGTGAATTTTTGAAAGAGATGAAAGATCTGCGTCGCACACTTCCTAAGGGAAAAGAGAGAATGAAAATGCTTGATAAAAAAGCACAAGACTATATTAAATCATGGAGCAATAGATGAGCGTTAAAAAAGGGTTAATTTTTGGATTACTATTTGGATTTTTAGTATTAGGAATACTATCAATGCAAAGAGCAACTCCTCAGCATAAAGAAGAGAGAATCTACAAAGCTATTAAGGTATATAGTCCGTACGAACTTGAAAAAAGAATCGGTGGACTTACTATTATTGACAAGCGAACAGGTACAAAAGAAAAGCCAAGTGCTGCTGAAGTTCTTCACCGTTTAGATGAACTTGATAAAGAGTGGGGAAAAGATCACTTATTGGTAAAAGACAATGACCTTACGATTTTAGGTGACAACAATCAAACTGTTGTAAAAATATTTATCCAAACAGAAAAAGAAAGAACTTTCCTTAAAAACTTTTTTGGCATCTAAAGATTTTAATCTTTGAGCCTAAAAGAATAATATAACGATAAAAATAGCATTGCAGATGCAGTGCTATACAGCACCGTATAATTAAAAAAGTATAAAATAACTCCCCCTACTATAGAGAAAAACAATCCAAACGAAACAACATTAATATGAAGAGCTACATAGACAGGTCTTTTTTCAGGTGGAGCAATAGAAAGTATAAGGTTTCCAGATGCAATGCGGTTTCCATCAAGAGCTGCACCGACTAGGAAAAATACTAACATATACTCATAAAGTGAAGATGCATTAAAAGCTATAAATATAGCGATAATCTGCATAGATATGGAGATATTTGCCGTAAGTTTGTTTCTCCCCTTCCCACTAAGTCTTCCCCATAAAAAGTTACTAATCATAGCTCCTACCATCTGTGTAGTAATCAAACTACCGATAGCTACACCGTTTAGGTCTATCTTTGTCTGAGCATCTAGGATTATAAATGGTAGAGCGATTAAGTATCCATAAGCAAAGAGAAAAGTTTTCAACTGTATTTGTAAAGCTTTATCTCCTTTTAAAGTCAGCCAAGAATTATGAAGAAACTTTTTAAAAGAGTTCTCTCTTTTAGCGACTTCCTCTTTTACAGGCTCATCTATAGTTCCAAAAGACAGATATCCAAGCCCCATGATAAATGAGCTTATGATGAAAAGGTATCCGTAACTATATGGTGCTTCAAAAGTGTGTAAAATCCAACCGGCTAAAGCTCCACTAAGAAGTCCACCTGCCCCACTAAAAAACTGTCTGTAAGCCATAGTCTTTCCACGAAACTTATGTGAGAAAATCTTAGCGATGATATCTTTAAAGTATATAGCCCCAAAACCTGCACTAAAAGAGAAGATAAAAAGACCGATACCAATGGAGAAAAGTGTTAAGTTAGGAGAGTCGACTCCAAATACAATAATAGCCACACCTATAAAAAACCATGCTAAAAACCTAGCTATAAAAACACGTCTCATATAAGGCAGCATCAGAGTGTAGCTCTGTGCCTGAAATGCTGCAAAGAGCTGAACCACTATAGCCCCACCACGAAGCAAAGCCGCAAAAAAACCAACGAGCATCGAGCTACCACCAAAGTAGTTAACTATAAGAGGGAGTATTGTCGAAGGCTCAGCTATAGTAGTACCGATAGTGAGAAAAAAGCCGTGAAGTATGTTTCTAATATGATTGGAAGTTTTATCCATTTAGTTCAACTTCTCCCAAGCCTCATCAATAGTAGCAGCATTTTCAGTCACGAAAAGATAAACCGCAGCGTTTAGTCTTGCTAATTTCATGTACTCATCAGATGGGTTATTAAGTTGGTTTAGAGAGTCTTCTAAAGTTATAGCATCCCATGATTTTGTGTAGTTGATGCCATAGTTTGCAGGGTCAACTATTATCTCATCTACTTCGCCACCGTTTGAAATCCATAAACGACCTTTACTAAATAGTTCCGGTGTTCCTTCGTTTCCTTGGATAAGAGCAAATCTTTTGTATCTGTCAGAGAAAATCTCTACATATTTTTTTACATATGGCTTGTGAAAAACACCTGTGATAGCGTAGTCGCTATTTGCGACACGAGGAAGTTTTTCTATCGTATTAAAACCAGAACGTAAACCTAGTTTCATACGAAGTTCAGTCAAGTCACTCATCTTAGGAAAAAAGTCTTTACGATCAAAGTAATGAGCGTTTTGATGTAGTTCTATATTTGTACAGATATCTTTGATAGTTATTCCATTTTTTGCAGGCGTAAGCTCATCTCCGATAACCACTAAGTTAAGTCCTGATTCTTCAAGAACTTTTGCTACAAGTGGAAAAATGTAAGGATTTTTTGCTTTTCCATCAAACGGATAACCAAGCTCTAAAGAGTTAGCAACTGTAGTTTTTTCTATGTAAGCATCACAAGCTTCTATAGCTCCACGAAACTCTGTAGTCGTCTCAGGTTTTAGTCTCCAACCTAAAAGAAATGCAGCAGATTGTTCACTAGGAATAGACTGATTTAAAATCTGATCCATCATGTCTTTAGACTCTTCTAAAGTTAAATCTCTATTACCTTTTACTCCTGTTCCAACAGCATGTATGTACTTGAAAAAATCCATATTTATCCTTGATATATATCTATTAATTTATTTAAGCGATATGATATACTCTTATACTTAAGTTTGAATTAGGAGCTTAGCATCAAAAAAATAGTCCTTGTTACAGGTTCTAGTTCCGGTATGGGTAGAGCTACTGCCGAGTATTTATCAAAACATGATTTCATAGTATATGCAGGAACTCGCAATGTTAAAAAACTAGAAGATTTAAACCATAAAAACATCATTCCGATTCATTTAGATATTACTGACCAAAAGAGTATAGACAAAGCGACAAAACTCATCTACAAAGAGCATAAACAGATAGATGTTCTTATAAACAATGCCGGATATGGACTTGTCTCTACAGTCGAAGATGTTACTGAAGAAGAGATGCTTTCCCAGTTCAACATAAACGTATTTGGCGTACTTAGAGTTTGTAAGGCTGTCATCCCTATTATGAGAGAAAAAGAAAATGGCATCATCATAAACATCTCTTCATTTTTAGGCAAAATCGGGCTTCCGCTTCTTACTATGTATAACTCCAGCAAGTATGCGGTTGAGGGCATCACCGACTCTCTTCGCTATGAGCTAAAAGATTTTAACATCAGAGTTCATTCCATAATGCCTGGCTTTTTTGATACTAACTTCGCAAGAGGAAACCTTGTGACAAATGCAAAGACTTTTTCTGAGGATTCAGCATATTCATCTCTTGTTTCTAACCTTGCTCCTGTTATAGTAGAGCAGATAAACAGCGGTAACTCTGCCGCAGAGATCGGTGAGATGATTTTAGAAGTCATAAATAATGATAAGTTCCCAGCTCGTGCAACCATAGGAGACAAAGCTAAAAAGTTTATACCTATGAGAAAAGAGCTTAGCGATGAAGATTTTGAGAGACGTGTTAGGGAGCATTACAATCTATAATGGATAGTTTTTTCTTCAACATAACTAACACCAGCTACAAAATAACAAAACTACTTGAGACAAAAAAAGAGCATGTTACAAGAGTTGATATCTCAAACGGAATAGTCTTTTATGACATACACCTAAACTCCTCACAAGACATGGAATACCACGTAAAAAACCTTGACAGGATGATAGCCATACCCGTTACAAAAAAAGGATCTTTCACTATAGACGACCATATCCAAAAGAAGTGTTTTGAGGTTAAAGAAAACAGTATAGATATTTTCATATCATCAAGACAAGACTTATCTCTTAGAATAAAAAAAGAGCAAGAAACAGAGATATTTGTACTTTTTGTCGCTGACTTTATTTTAAAGAGATATCTGAGTTCAGATGCAAACGAGGTCATAAACTATCTCTATGATAATCTTCAAGATGAAGTCTCATGTGAGCTAATGGACTCTCACCCAATAGATGCTATGAGTCTGCACATCATAGACAAAGTACTAAATACAAAAGCAGACGCTTATATGAACAGCATCAGATGCGAGCATAATATCTTGGAGTTTATGATTCACAGATTTGGGCTTTTAGATATGGTTGATGATGCACTTAGTGATGACGAGATTTGTATATCAAAAACTTCTAAAAATATCTTACTGCGCAGTTTTTCCTCGCCGCCTAGCATCCAGATACTAGCCCACCTTTGTGCGACCAATGAGACAAGTCTGAAAAAAATTTTCAAAAAAGTCTACAAGACCACCATCTACGGATATATACAAAAACTTCGTCTTGAAAAAGCCAACTTGCTTTTAAAAGAGAAGTCACTAAACATCGGTGAGATTGCCAAAGAAGTCGGCTACAAACATCAAGGACATTTTTCAAAACTCTTTTTTGAACACTATGGCATCTATCCAAAAGACCTGCTAAAAAAATAATTCCTCCAGTGCTAAAATAAAATTCTTCTACTGCTAAAAAACCATTGAAGGTAACTTTTGATTTCTATATACTCTAGGAAATCAAACCTTAGGAGTTCAAAATGTCAAAAGTAGTTTTAATAACGGGTGCAAGTTCTGGAATGGGAAAACTAACAGCAGAGTTTTTATCACGCAACGGTTATATAGTATATGCAGGAACTAGAGATGCAAATGCAATCAACAATGATTCTTCACTTAAAAGTATCTATATAGACGTAACAAAAACAGATACTATAAACAGTGCTGTAGAGACTATCATTCAAAATGAAGGTAAGATTGACGTTCTTGTTAACAATGCAGGTTATGGTCTTTTAGCTACCGTTGAAGATGGAACTGATGAAGAGATGTTTAAGCAGTTTGATGTAAATGTATTTGGACTTCTAAAGGTTACTCGTGCAGTTCTTCCGTATATGAGAGAAGCAAAAGATGGTGTGATTATTAATATTTCTTCTTTCTTAGGCAAGATTGGTCTTCCACTTTTAGCACACTACAATGCTTCAAAGTATGCTGTAGAAGGTATAGTTGACTCTTTAAGATTTGAGACACTTCCTTTCAATGTAAGAGTTCACTCTATTCAATCTGGACTTTTTGGTACAAACTTTGTTAAAAATGGACTTGTTGCAAATGCTAAAACAACTGCTGAAGACTCTCCATATAAGGATTTAGTATCTCACTTTGTACCAATCGTTGCAAAAGCTATCAATGAAGGTCCAAGTCCTCAACCTATAGCAGATGCTGTAAAAAATATCATCGAAGATGCAAATTCTAAAATATTTGTACCTGTCGGCGCTGAAGCTGAGACTTTTGTTCCTCTAAGAAAAGAGTTAAGCGATGAAGCATTTGAGACAAAAGTAAAAGAGACTTTTGGCATCTAACTCCTAATTTTACTTAGCTCAAAAGGTTTATTAGATAGATAATAATTCCTTTTGTGCTAAAACAAAATCCTTCTATTGCTAAAAAGTCATTGCTATCTTTTTTCATTTATCCTATACTATAGAAGAATAAAATAATAGGGAATTATTATGAAATTTTTTGTTTATGTATTTATATTTATAATACTACTTTTAACTACTGTATCTTTTCTTTTACCTACAAAAGAAAAACGACAGTTCAGCGATGAGGGCTTAAGAGCAGCTGCCTTATCAAGAAACATGTCTAGTACTCCTGCTACTTATGAGGATCTTTTAAAGTTAGTAGACACACCTGAAAATAAAATGAGCAAAGAGAAGGTAGATCTCGGTCGTGACCTTTACCATGAGAAAATGCTCTCTAAAGATAAAGACATAAGTTGTGCAACATGTCACGTTCTTAGTAAAGATTTAAAAGATAAAAACATATATTTAAAAGCTCTTACTTCTAAAACAAATGATAAAACTGACTGTGTTGTCTGTCACCTTTCAGACCAAAGCGGGACTGACAGATTTGAGACTGCAGTTGGACATGGCGGAGCACAAAATCCATATCATTTAAACACACTTACAACTCTAAATGCTGCTCTAGCAAAGTTCCAGACTTGGGATGGAAATGTTAAGACTATAGAAGCACAAGTTGGTCTCTCAATACAAGATCCAACTCAGATGAACCTCTCAAAAGAGGAAGTTCAAATAAGGCTTCTAGCAGATGCTGAGTATGTAAAAAAGTTTGAACTTGCCTTTGATAAAGTTAGTTTTGAAAATGTCGAAAAAGCCATTGGGGCTTATCTTAAAACTCTAGTTACTCGTAGTGGTTATGACCGCTTTTTAGATGGTGACAACGACGCTATAAATCAAAAGGCTAAAAAAGGTCTCGCAAACTTTTTAAACTTTGGTTGTAAAGGATGCCACACCGGAGTAACTGTTGGTGGACAAAGCATACAGAAGTTTCCACTTAGAGACTACAACAGTATCGTAGATGTTACAAACTCTTTCAATGAAGAAGACAAGGGAAGAGAAGTTAGTGACTTTGACTTTAACGCTAAGATGTATCATCCATTTCCATTTGAGAACAAGGGTGGTTTTATGGGTAAAGATGGTGAGAGGCTCTTTAGAGTTCCGATGCTGCGTAACGTGACAAAGACTTCACCATATTTTCATAACGGTGCGGTATCCAAGATACGAGAAGCTGTGTTTCTTATGGGTAAACACCAACTCGGAATGCATCTGACAAATCAACAAATCGATGAAATCGTAGAGTTTTTAAAATCACTAGAAGGCGACGTTGTGGATTATAAAGTTGTAAACAAGGACGCATCATGAAAAATGTATATATGAAAATACTTATTATATTAATGTTTTTGAGTGGGATTTTTCAACTTAGCATCTTCGGCTTAAGTTGGGAATACTTTAGAATGGTTCAAGCAGTACATATTTTAAGTTCTGCCTTTATAGCCATTTTTCTTCTTGTTCCTTATGTAAACATGCATACTTATGAGTACATGATTGTTAGACGTGCGAAAAGTACAAGCGGTGTAGTTCTTGGCATCTTACTTTTTTTCATAGTTGCTAGTGGCTTTTATCTATTTTTCGTAGGAAACCCAGGAGGAGATACTATCGGACTTATTTCATACTATATACATCTATTTGGTTCATTTATCTTGTTATTTTTTCTATTTTTACATGCAAGAAAAAAAATCGACTTTAGTGCAAAACCATTTGTTGCTATCGCTTTAGTTGTTGGCATCTCTTATCCTAGTGTTTCATACTCTAGTGAGAAGCTTACAAACATCCAACTTGAAAAAGGTGTTGATAGATACCATAATGAAGATTGGACAAACTCTGCTAAATGTAAATCATGCCACGAAGATATCTTTAACCAGTGGGCGGACTCAAACCATAGGCATCTAACCGGATCAAACCCTTACTATATGGTCATGGAAAACTTAGCCGCTGCGGATATGGGTGATGAGTTTAGACAGTGGTGTATGGGATGTCATAATCCAAGTGCAGTTACTACTAACCAAAAGAGATCTACACACAGAATGGATGGCAATAATATGCCAACTTCTCTTTTTGAAAAAGGTTCACAAAGTCTGATAGATGAGCTAAAGTCTCACGGTAATTCAAAATTAGAACAAGGGGTATCTTGTGTAACTTGTCATAGAATCACAAAAGCTGATTCTAAAGGAAACAGTGCCTATACACTTGATCTGACAAATAGAAAAAAATACGTTTTTGAAAACAGTAACTCCGGTGTAGAGAAATGGCTTAGTGAAAAGTTTATAAACTCAAATCCAATAGTTCATAAAGATAGTTATTCAAAAGAGATTTATAAAGAGAGTTCTTACTGTGCTTCTTGT
>JAQIBW010000057.1 GCA_027858865.1 Sulfurimonas sp.
ATGATATACTGTAAAATATCTCTTTGTTCTTTGTTCTCTTTCTCAAGCATAATAGTTCTGGATAGTTTTTGAACTATTTTTAAAAGTGACTTTTTCTGAACAGGTTTTAAAAGATAACCCTCAACATGCAGATCTATAGCTTCTAGTAGATAAGCACTCTCACTGTGAGCTGTTGTAAAGATGATATTAGCATTTTCATCGATATCTTTTATGGCTTTAACCATTTCAAGACCATCCATGTTTGGCATCTTTATATCGCTTATTATTATGTCTGGTTTGTGTTGTTTATATAGTTTTAGACCCTCAATCCCCTCATCTGCTGTAAAAAGGTTTTTAGATACTCTTTGAAGTGCTCTATCATAACTTTCTCTAACATCTTTTTCATCTTCTACATAAAGTATAGAGAGTTCTTTGGTGTAGTTGTCCATATATCACTTCCTTAGTGTCTCATTGTATATAAACTACTTTTAACTATTAATAAAATACAATGCCCAAAATAAGTTCAAAATACATCTACTGTCAAGGATTTATCATGTCAAAAGTTTTAATTCTCTCTGGAGCCGGCATAAGTGCTGAGTCTGGCATCTCTACTTTTAGAGAAGCTGATGGACTTTGGGAAAAGCACGCAATAGAAGATGTATGTACGGCCGGATGTCTTGATATGAATGAAGAAGGTACAATAAAGTTTTATGATGCAAGAAGGGTTGACATAGAGAACAAGAAACCAAACTATGCTCATAAGGTCATAGTAGAGTTAAAACAAAAATATCCACATGATATATCTATTTTGACACAAAATGTAGATGACCTTTTTGAAAAAGCCGGTATGAAAGAAGATGAAATAGTGCATCTGCATGGATATTTACGAGAACTTAGATGTAGAGAATGTGACGAGATATTTGATATAGCCTATCAAAACCAAGATAGTTTTGCTCACGAGTGTCCAAGTTGTGGAGCTAAACTTAGACCAAATATCGTTTTTTTTGGAGAGGCTGCACCAAAGTATCAAATACTTACACAAGAGCTAAACAGCTGCAAGTTAATAGTAATAATAGGTACTAGCGGAAATGTATTGGATGTTACATACTTTGCACAACTTACAGATAAATCAATACTTAACAATCTTGAACCAAGTAATGCTATTGATGATAGTTACTTTACAAAAGTTTATTACGCCAAAGCTACCGAAGCTATAGGTGAAATAGCCCAATATATAGAGGATTTTCTAGAAAATGAATAAATATTTACTTCTTATACCGTTTATAATCATAGCCTTTAGTGGATGTAGTGTCGAACCTTTAAAACCTGTAAAGGTAAATATTCCACAAGCAAGGATAGATTACTTAAAAGAGGTAAAGCCAATACTGGACAAGCGATGTGTAGTGTGTCACTCTTGTTATAACTCTCCATGTCAGTTAAAACTTAGTTCTTTTGAGGGAATAGACAGAGGTTCTTCAAAAGATAAGGTTTATCTCGGTGATAGACTCTCGGCACAAGACCCTTCAAGACTCTTTATAGATGCTAAGAACACAAAAGAGTGGAGAACAAAAGGCTTTACTAGCGTTTTAGAGAGTAATGCAAAGGTGGGTTCAAACAACTCAATGATGCTTCTTTTACTAGACCATAAGATGAAAAATCCGCAAAGTAAAGGTGAATATTTTAGTGAGAGTGATGACTTAATATGTTCAAAAGATAGACATGAACTATCAGAGTTTTTAAATAAGCATCCAGACAGAGGTATGCCCTTTGGATTTCCAGCACTTAGTGAAGAAGAGTTTAAAACTATAAAAGAGTGGCTAGCTCAAGGTGCACCAGCTCCAACTGCTGTTGAAAAAGCTACTTCTATAACAGCTTCAAAGAATGCACAAAAGCTTATAGATGAGTTTGAAGAGTTCTTAAATAATCAAGATGCTAAACACGTTATGAGTGCCAGATATATATATGAGCATCTATTCTTGTCACATATAGCTTTTGAAAATGCACCAAATGAATTTTTTGAGTTAGTTCGTTCTAGTACATCAGTCCCAGAGCCAATTGATATTGTTCCTACAATACGTCCGTATGATGATCCAAAGGTAGAGAAGTTTTACTACCGTTTTAAAAAAATACACTCAACTATAGTATATAAAACTCATATGGTTTATGACATAAGTACTGCAAAACTTCAACGTTATACAGAGCTTTTTATTGAGCCAAAATGGAACGAAGAAGCTTATGTAGTTGGACATAAGATAGACTATAACGCAGAGCCGTTTAGAGTCTTTGCTCAGATTCCAGAGATTTCCAGATATAAGTTTTTACTAGATGATTCTGAGTATGTAATTAGAACTTTTATTAGAGGACCTGTTTGTAAAGGTCAAATAGCACTAAATGTAATACGAGATAATTTCTGGGTTATGTTTATGAATCCTGATTATGATCTCTCCATAGTAAAAGATGGATTTTTAAAACAAGAGTATGAAAATCTAAAAATGCCCATAAAAGATGGAAGCAATGTAGT
>JAQIBW010000107.1 GCA_027858865.1 Sulfurimonas sp.
AGTATAATCTTTGCATTTTGGAGCTTGCTAAAATTATCTTCTAGTAGAAGTTTTATTCTATCATGTCTCATCTAGACTAATCAATCCAGTCTTGAAGTCTTTTCATACTTTTATAGGCACTTAAATCAAGTTGTATTGGAGTTATTGATATATTTCCAGCTTTTATTGCTTCATAATCACTGATACCGATATTTCCCTCTCTTGGAGAAAAATCGAGAGGATGAAGCCCTAACCAATAGTGCTCTTCTCCACGAGGATTTCTATGAACATGTGCATCATTTGCGTAAAACCGGTAACCGGCATATGTTACTAGCATCTTAGCCTCATCTACATCAGCTGGAATGTTTACATTTAAAAACTCTCTATGAGGATGTGGAATAGTCCCTTTTTTAATCTTTAGTACAAGCTCTTTTATAGTCTTTTGTGCAAGAGTAAAATCTCCATCAGGATTTGTAAAATCCATTACTTGACTTATAGCGATAGAAGGAACATCGTGTAAAACACCTTCCATAGCCCCAGCTGCAGTTCCGCTGTATGTAATATCTTCACCCATATTTGAACCGCGGTTAATCCCGCTTATAAGCAAGTCTGGTCTTTTATCTTCAAACATTGTACTCAAAGATAGATATACACAATCACTCGGAGTCCCATCATCTAGTTTGTAAAAATCATCATCGACACTTACGAAGCGTAACGGTCTTACAAGTGTAAGAGAATGTCCACAAGCAGACTTTTCGTTTGCCGGTGCTACAACTGTAACTTTAACGTCATCTAACTCTTTTAAAGCCTCTACAAGGCAGAGTAAACCCTTTGCCTCATAACCATCGTCATTTGTAACTAAAATTCTATATTTATTTTTCATAAAGATATTTTATACAAAAGCAAATTAAAACTTTATGATTTGGCATTTTTTTCCGATATAGATAGATACGATTACAAAGGATAAAAAATGAATACTTCTTATGGACTTGACACTTACAGAGCACATGACTTAAACATAGCGATGAGAACTTCAAGTGGAGATAAAATAGAGATGGATTTTGCGAATCATCAATCGGCATCTATGAGCCACGAACAAAATGAAAATGGTTCAAAAACTTCTATGAGTTTTTCTTCGATGCAATCATTTCAGTTCAAAGTAGAAGGTAACGGCATAGATGCTCAAGACCAAAAAGAGATAGATGCTTTTATGAAAATAGCTCAACCTTTTATTGACTCATTTTTAAAAGAGTTAGAAGATGTAGCACCAAAATCACCTGTATCTCAACTTGCACATAAAGTAGCAGAAATCTTTGAGCCAAACAGAGACAGAGATGACAATGCTAAAAATCGTGTTAAAACAAATATTGTAGAGATGTTTGACAACTCTATGAAAAAACTAAAAATTCCAGAAAAAGAAAATGGAGCAGATGCTCTTAACAAAATATTTGAAGAAGCACAAAAACTATTGGAAAAAACGCTTCAAGAGTTTGATGAGTTCAACAAAAATATATATGCTTAAAAAGGAGTAAACGCCTTGGTATAAAACATGCTATAGTCAAGCATGAAAACAGCTTTTTTAATCCTTATATTTATTACATCAATTTTCGCTTCATCAATCGAGATGAATTACCAAGAGCTAAATAAAGAGATTGACAAAATCTCTCTAGATTTAAGCCCTGAAGAGAAAGTATCGCTATATTTTCTTGTTCTATCAACTCATGAGAACATTACGACTTCTCTATCACTTGACAAAACAAAAGTCTCTTCTTTAGAAACTCTGGAAAGTCGCACCCTCAAAACTTTATCAGCTCTTCACGAGAATAACTTAAACATAGATGCCAAGCAAATAAAAAAGATGAAAGACTTATACTCAAAAATAACTAAAGAGGGTCAGGAACTTATAAAAAAGCACGCTGAAACCTCTAAAGAGAAAGTTGTTTACAAAGATAAAATAGTCTATCAAGACAAGCTAGTTTACCAAGACAAAATCATCTATGAAGATAGAGTTGTTGAAAAATCATCATTTGGACTTAGTGCTTTACTGGGTATGTTTGGAGTAGTTTTAGGTCTAGTTATTGGCTTTTTTACTTTTAGAAAAACGGTTGTTGAAGAAGTAAAAAACACTCAAGTAGTTGTAGAAGATAATAGTGAAGAAAAAGAGCTTATACAAAACCTAAAAGAGGTAAATGCTTCACTTGAAGCTGAGATAAAGTCACTTCACTCAGATGCTACAATAGTTACTAAGGTGCAGAGTGAAAATAGTACTCTTATAGAAAAACAAAAAGAACTGCAAATATCACACGAAACTCTACTTCAAGAACTAAATACTAAAATTGAGTCGATTAGTGAAGAGAAAGAGATTCTTCTAGAAAAATCTCAGAATTTAGAAGAGTGTCAAGATGCAAAGAATGAAGAAGAGCATGAGTTCAACGATAAACTTGATTCTCTACAACATCAATCTCAAAATATATTTAGCGTACTTGATACTATCTCAGACATTGCAGATCAAACAAACCTGCTTGCTCTAAACGCGGCCATAGAAGCTGCTCGTGCGGGAGAACATGGTCGTGGATTTGCAGTTGTTGCTGATGAAGTTAGAAAACTTGCAGAGAGAACTCAAAAGACACTTGGTGAAGCAAAAGTCAATATTTCTACTGTTATGGAGAGTATTGCTA
>JAQIBW010000044.1 GCA_027858865.1 Sulfurimonas sp.
GGTAAGTACTTACTTTGATACTTTAGATGAAATGATTTCAGATAAAAGAATCGATGAGCTAAAAGCTGGAAAAACTGAAGTTTATTCACTTGAAGAAGTGGCACAAAAACTTGGTCTTAGTTAATGTTCAAAGTCATCATTCCAAAAGCCGCGTTTAAAGAATTAGAAAAAATAGATTCCCAAAATCAAAAGCTCATTTTTTCAAAGATACAAGACTTAGAAAAAGGTTTATTTACAACGGACAAAGTCCTTAAAGGTAAACACAAAGGGAAGTTCCGAAAAAGAGCGGGTGATTACAGAATTGTTTATTTAAAAGAAAATGATATTTTAGTTATCACTTTAATCAGAATAGCTCATAGAAAAGAAGTTTATTAAAAGTTCCTTTTTACTTTTGTTCGCTATACTTTTTGCATGAGACTAAGAAGCCTAACTACATTAGCGCTACTGTTTGTAATCAGTTTTTCTATCGTACATGAGTATGTTTACGCCGCTTATGATGATGAACATTGCAATGCCATAGAGTATATTAGTGAATTTGATTCGCCACAATCTCATGAAGACCTTTGTGATATTCACTTTGAGTATCATCAGTCAATTCTACTATCTCAAAACTTAGTTTTACCAGAGGTAGACTTTAAACCAACTACAAATAAAATCTACAAAGAAACATATAACTTCAAAACACATATAAACTTGTACAAACCTCCAACCTCTTAACCTGTAAACACAAATAATACAAACAATACAATTTATTACAGGAACAATAATGATAAAAATATTATCAGCAGTTGTTCTAATCTCGGCATCACTTTTTGCACAAGATTTTGATGCGTTTTTAGACAATGCACTAAAAAATAGTCCTTACTTAAAGTCGTCTAACTTGAGTTTATATCAAGCACGCGAGCAAGTTTCTGTTATGACTAGATACAAGAACCCTTCTCTTGAGTTAGAGTACTCAGAGTTCAGACCAGACAGTTCTAAAGATGACAATGGTTACAGAACTGCTTTTACTCAGCCCATTAGACTATGGGGAGTTGGTAGAGATACAGAAGCGTTAGCAGATGCAACAATCAAAAAAGCAACTTCAAACTACTCACTCTCTTACGCAGAGTTTACTCGTGATATCTCACTTCTTTATACTGAGTATGCAAACCAAAAAAGACAACTAGAACTAGGAAATGAAGAGTTGGGTATTGCAAAAAATATCTATGAAATATCAAAGCAAAGAAATATAGCCGGAACTATCTCAAAAGGCGTGATGCTTCAAGCTCAAGTTGATTATGAGATGGTCGAGATAAAGAAACAAACTCTAAACCTTGACATCCAAGAGACATACTTCAAACTTTTAAAGTTTGCAGGTATAACAAAAGAGATAGAACTTGATTTCACACATGAGTTTAAACTTCACTCAGATGTCAACTCTCTCAATAATCCAAATATTAACTATCTTAAAAGTTATAAAGAAGAAGCAAAAGCAAATTCGCAAATAAACTCTAGCAAAGTTAAATGGATAGACCTGACGGCTGAGTACGAAAATGAGCCAGATCAAAACATCGTGAGAGTTGGAGCTACCTTCCCTCTTGCTATTTTTAACACTTCACGTGAAGAGATGCAAATAGCAAAACTTGAAGCAGATAAAACTGAGCTTCTCATAGAAAATGAAAATGCGAAAATCTCTATTGAGAATATCAAGCTACAAAAACAAAGAAACTTACTGCTTCTTTTAAAATCTAAAAATGAAGAGACTCTAAAGACTCAAACAAAGCTTCTAAAAATGTTTGAAGATGGATACAAAATAGCAAGTATAAACCTGCTTGAACTACAAAACATCAAAAACAGAGTTATAAAGACTAAAGAGTCTCTTATAAAAATCGACACTGCACTAAATCAAAATACAATCACAACTAACTATATCGCAGGAGCATATAATGAGTAAACTTTTACTATTAATCACTTTAACACTTACGCTTTTCGCAGTTGAAATACCGACTAAACACGCTACTCAAAGAGCATTTGGAAAGTCAGTAGAACTTAATGCGCAGATAGTCCAACTCTCAAATGCTTCGCAGTCTATCATGTCACTTGTTGGCGGTCACATAGAAGAGTACTATGTAAGCGTGGGTCAAAGTGTTAAAAAGGGACAAAAGATTGTTCTTATCGAGTCTATAATGATCTCAAACATGACAGCAAACTTCATCTCTCAAAAGAAACAGTTGGAAGCTCAGGAGAAAAACTACCAAGCTTCAAAAAGTTTATATGACAAAGGTATGACTTCGATGCAGGAGTTAAATACTCAAAGCATTAAAAAAGATGAAGTTTTGGCAAAACTAACATCACTCAAGTCTCAGCTAAACACTTTAGGAATAAACACAGAGACGTTAAAAGAAGCTTCATCAAACTTTATACTTTACGCACATAGTGAGGGTGTTGTCTCTGAGATACTACAAGCTCTTCATTCAAGCATCAAAGAAGATACTCATATTATTTCTGTTGTAAAAAGCCAAGCATTTTACTTAAAGTCTTTTTTGCCTCTTGAGTATGCTAACAAGGTTAAAATCGGACAGAAGATAGTTATAAATACAAATGCTAAAAGCATAGTCTCAAACGTAACTCAGATACTTCCAAATGTAGATGAAAATACTCAAAGAATAGTTCTACTTTCAAGCATAGATGAGATTACGGACAACCTTTATGTAAATGCTTATACTTCTGCAACACTCTACTTTAACAAAACTAAAAAATATGTAGCAGTAGAGAAATCTGCTCTCTCTTTTTTCAATAACGAATGGGTAGTATTTGTTCCAAAAAAAGAAGAGCAGCACAAAGAAGAAGGACATGATGAACATGGACATGACGAACACGAAGAAGAAAATGAATCAGCTTATGAGCTTCGTGTCATAAATATAGTAACTCAAGATGAAGAGTTTGTAGCAGTTGAAGGTTTAGAGCTAGATGAGCAATACGTTAGTGACAAAAGTTACTATGTAAAATCTCAACTACTTAAGTCTTCTCTTGGCGGACACGGTCACTAGGGAAATATTATGCTAAATCAAATCATAGATATTTCTCTAAAGTACAAACTCTTAGTTATAACACTCTTCATTACCATAAGTGCATTTGGTTTTAAAGCCTACCAAGATATACCCGTAGATGCTTTTCCCGACATCACACCTAAACAGGTCGTTGTCTATACAGAAAGCTCAGGTAATTCTGCCGAAGATATAGAAAAACTCATAACTTACCCGATTGAATCGGCACTCTCTGGAATGGCGGGAGTTAAGATAATAATGTCAAACTCATTTTTTGGCTTATCTTATGTATCTGTTTTCTTTGAAGATGACATGGATATCTACTTTTTACGTCAACTTGTAAGTGAGAGGCTAGGAAGTGTGAATATTCCAAATGGTTGGGGTAAGCCTGAACTTGGACCAAATACTACAGGTTTAGGTCAAGTCTTTTGGTACAAACTTCAAGACACAACAGGCAAACTCTCTTTAAAAGAACTACGTGAGATGCAAGACTACATCGTAACTCCATTACTTAAAAGTGTTACTGGAGTTGAAGAAGTTATCGGTTGGGGTGGGAAAGAGAAGCAGTACAATGTTCTCATTGACACCAAAAAACTTCAAAACATTGGCATCACTTATGAAAATGTTATAACCGCTCTGCAAAAAAGCAACCAAGCTGCGGGTGGACAATACCTAGAGTTTAACCGTGAGCAGTATCTTATCCGCGGAGCTGGTCTTTACAAATCTCTTGATGACATCAGAAACTCTGTTATAAAATCTGGTGTTGGTCAAGCTGTAACTATCGGAGATGTAGCAACTGTAGAGACTGGCTCACAGCCACGTTTTGGAGCAGTTAGTATGGATGGAAGCGAAGCTGTAATGGGAATGGTTCTTCAACGAACTGCGACCAATGCCGCTAAAGTTGTAGAGCACATAAAAGAAAAACTACCTACTGTTAACTCTGCACTTCCAAAAGGGGTTAGCGTTGAAGCTATTTATGACAGGACTGAGATAACTCACAAAGCAGTTAGCACTATGACCTCAGCGCTTATAGTGGGTGTAGTCTTAGTAGCATTTGTGTTATTTTTATTTTTGTTTGAGTTCAGAAGTGCATTTATAGTTATCATATCTCTACCGATATCGCTACTCATAGCCTTTTTACTTATGGACTATTACAACCTATCGGCAAATCTTATGAGTCTAAGCGGACTTGCAATTGCCGTGGGAATGATAGTCGATGGAACAATAGTTGTAGTAGAAAATACATTCCGTAAACTACATGATATGCCAGATGCTCCAAGAATACAAGTTATTGCAGACTCTGCAAAAGAAGTAGCCAAACCCGTAACTTTTGCAGTTCTCATCATAGTTGCTGTATTTATCCCGCTTTTATCACTTGATGGACTAGCCGGAAAACTGTACTCTCCGATGGCACTCAACATCGTGTTTGTAATGCTTGGCTCACTTTTTGTAGCTCTTGTTTTAGTTCCTGTTTTAGCATTTCTTTTACTGAAGCCAACTAAAAATGCTGACAATGCACTGATTAGTGGACTCAAAAAAAAATATGCACCACTACTAATATTTTCACTATCAAACGCTAAAAAGCTTTTAGCATCTGTAACAGTTGTGTTTTTAGCTCTTGCCTTTGTTCTCTCGCAACAAGGTCGTGAGTTTATGCCTGAGCTAAATGAAGAATCCATTATGTACAGAGTTATAGCCATCCCTGGAACTGCTCTCACGCAATCTGTAGAGAGTGCATCTGAGATAGAGAAATACATACTTAAAAACTATCCAAACGAGGTTAGCTCAGTTTTATCTATGATAGGCAGGAGTGAAAAGGGGGAGACTGCTCAAGCCAACTATATGGAAGTTTTGCTGACTCTAAAAGACGGTATAAAAGACTTACCTGCTCTTACTCACAAGATGAATGAAGACTTAGAACACAGATTTGAGCATGTTGCTTTTGTTCCTACACAGCCTATCGCTATGAGAATAGAAGAGTTGCTTGAAGGTGTAAAAGCTGAACTTGCTATCAAGATATACGGTAGTGACCAAAAAGAGCTAGATGCTATCTCTAAAAATATTCAAGAAGCCATCAGCGGAGTTGATGGCTTAGAGAGAATGGAAGTAGAAACTCAACTAGGTCAAGCCCAAATAAAAATAGAGCCAAATTACTTATCTCTTGCTCGTTATGGCATCAGCGTAAATGAGGTAATGCAAGTTATCCGTAATGGTATCGGTGAAGAAGAAGTTACTCAAAAAATAGAAGGAATCAGAAGATTTCCTATTGTTGCAAAAATCAAAGATGCGAAAAAAGATATCCAAGCACTAAAAGATGTAACTATCCGCTCAAATAATGGCTCACTCGTTACACTAAATCAGATTTGTGACATAAGCATCAAACACGGTGCTTCTTTTATAAAGCGTGAAAATCTTAGTCGTTATATGGTTCTCTCTATGGAAGTAGACGGACGAGATGTTGCTTCGTTTGTTGAAGAAGCAAACAAGCTTATCCAAGAGAAAGTTGAGATGCCAACAGGTTACTATATCGGTTGGGCTGGTGACTTTAAAAACATGCAAGAAGCGACAGAAAAGTTAATGCTTATCATACCTATTACAATCTTTTTGGTCATCCTTCTACTCTATACTGCTTTTAACTCTATCTCAAAAGCGATGCTCATTCTTATAAATGTACCTTTTGGTTTCATCGGTGGGATTATCGCTCTGGTTATGAGTGGCATCTACCTCTCAGTCTCAGCAATCATAGGCTTTTTAGCCATCTTTGCCATCGCTATTTTAAACGGTATTGTTCTAGTCAGCTTTATTGATCAGCTACGTGTTAAGTTTCCAGATGTAAATCTAAAAACAGTTCTAAAAGATGCAGCCCTGCTTCGCCTTCGTCCTGTTCTTATGACTGCATTTACAACATTGTTTGGAATTCTTCCACTTCTTTATGCCAGCGGTGTAGGAAGTGAGGTTCAGTATCCACTCTCAGTTGTGATTACCGGAGGAATCATTAGCTCGACTATACTTACACTTCTTGTTTTACCTGCAGGTTATTATCTTGTGTATAGAAAAAAAGCTTAAACACTTTTAGTATCCATGTTCTAAGCATGGATGCTATATACTTTTTCAAAAATATATATGGAGCAAAATATGAAATTTCTTTTACAAGTAGACTTTCCACACCAAGGACCTTTTGGTGTAGAGCTGACAAAGGCAATGAGTGATTTAGCAAAAGATATTGCTAATGAAGAGGGTTTAGTTTACAAACTATGGACAGAAAATGAAGAGACTAAAGAAGCTGGTGGCATCTATGTTTTTGACAATAAAGCAGATGCTTCAAGATACTTAGAGATGCACACAAAAAGACTAGAATCTTTTGGATATACAGATATCAAAGCTAAGATTTTTACTATAAACGAAGAGCTTAGTAAGCTTTCAAAAGCTAGTATATAAAGAAACAAGCTTATTTTAGACTACAAGCAGAGTCTTAATTTATTAAGCAAGTATAAACATATATAATATTAAACTCTATATATATAAGTTAAATGGAGATATATTATGAACACTGTAACCTCATATGGAGCAGCAGGAACTGTAACTGGTTCTTGTCACCTAGTAAAACTAGGCCCTATACAAATACTCATAGATTGTGGAATGTTTCAAGGAGAAGGGGATGCCGATAACCAAAGAAACTATCAGCCTTTTGAATTTGACCCTGCTGAGATTGACTTTCTAATCATCACTCATGCACATCTTGACCACATAGGAAGAGTTCCAAAACTCATAAAAGAAGGTTTTAACGGTAAAATAATAGCCACAAAACCGACTAAAGATATAGCCAATATTATGCTGTTAGACAGTGCTAAGATTCTAAAAGAAGAGTATAAAACTCTTAGAAGAAAAGCTCGACGTCGTGGTGATGAAGACCGCATTAAAGAGCCTATGTACACTGAAGATCATGTTAAAGAAGTCTTTGCAAAAAGATGGCATATTGTAGAATACTTTGAAAAATACAAACTACCAAAACATATAAAAGTTACGCTTGGAAATGCAGGGCATATTATGGGAAGCGCTTTTGTAATGATAGACTACCAAGAAGAGAAAAAACCCAAGCGTGTAGTTTTTTCAGGAGATATTGGAAGTCAACATAGACTTATCCTCGATCCTTTAGATAACACAGAAGTAGCTGACACACTTTTTATAGAGTCTACTTACGGAGACAGAAAACATAGACCTCTTAAAGAGAGTATTAATGAGTTTAAACAAACTATAATAGATACCCTAAATAGAAACGGTAATGTACTTATTCCTTCATTTGCATTAGAGCGCACTCAAGAGATATTGTGGCTACTACATGAAATGGATGCCAATAATGAGCTGCCAAGATGTAATGTTTTTCTTGATAGCCCATTAGCCATAAAAGCTACTAGACTATACAATAAATACCCTATTCATCTTAGCGAAGAAGTTGAATATCACACCTTAGATAATGGTGACCCTTTTTCATTTCCATCGCTTGAAACAATTTCTACAAGAGAAGAATCTCGTATGATAAACAAACTTAAAGAGAGAGCGATAATCATAGCCGGAAGCGGAATGTGTCATGGCGGTCGTATTATGCATCATCTAAAACATCGTCTTTGGAATAGTAAAAATACAGTTATTTTTGTCGGTTTTCAGGTTGAAGGTACACTAGGGAGACAAATAATAGATGGAGAAGAGTATGTAAAAATATACGGTGAAGATATCGTAGTAAAAGCTCAAATACAAACCATCAACGGATTTTCTGCTCATGGGGATCAAGATGATTTAATAGACTGGATAGGTAACTTCAAAGAGTTAAAAAATCTATACTTGATTCATGGAGAGGCTAATAAAATGGAGCCTTTTAGCAAAGTGATTAAAGAGAGACTAAACCAAGATGCCAAAATAATGGAATATGGTGTTACTGTGACTTTATAGAAGTAGCATCTAGCTACTTCACAACCCAAGTAAACTCAAACTTACTTCCAACATCTTTTTGTGAACTTACAAATATCTCTATCTTCAACTCATCGCATATCTGTTTTACTATATTTAGCCCTACTCCAAAACCACCTGCTAGAGTTGAGCCACGTTTGTAAAGCTCAAAAATCTCTTGAAGTTTATCTTTATCCATTCCGATACCTTCATCTTCTATGCTAAAGAAACCCTTTTTTAGTTTTACTTTTATCGTGGTGTCGGACATAGAGTATTTGATGGCATTTGATATTAGGTTTGAGAAAAGAAGTTCTACTCTTGTATCTACGGCTTGGAGCTGGGAGTCTTCTACAGATGCTTCTATCTTTATGTTTTTTGCATGACATAACTCTGAGTAATACTCTACGCTTCTGATTAAAATCGGTCTTAGGTTTAGCATCTGTGACTCTTGATTTACTCCGCTAAAGTTTAGGTAGGCAAGTGACTGATAGATGCTGTAGAGCTGTTTTGTAGAGATAGAGATATTTCTTAGTATCTTCTCATCATATACTTTTTTCTGCATAGCCCTTGAAGTACTCATCCCTAGTGCTGTTATGGGAGTGTTTAGCTCATGAGATATATCTTGTATAAAAGACTCTATCTCTTTTACTTTTTGATGAATCGGGCGCATAAACAAGCGTGATAATATCCAAGAGATGACTACTATAGTTATAAATATAAGCGTTATTGCAACAAGCACATTTGTTTTTAGAGCTTTTAACTCTTTATGATACTCGTCAGTTTTCACCACTACATATTGTATGGCTAAGTGTTCTTGCGGAGCAGAAGATACTAGATATTTAAAACCCTCTTTCTCAAAGTAGGTACTCTCAAAAACTTTATTCATAGATGCTGGAATCAAAACATACCCATAATCCTTCTCAGTCTTTGGAAGAATAAGAGGTGAAGAAGTCATATGAGCATTTATAACAAGACCAGAGATTCTGTCTGCTAGATGCTGAAGTTTATAATAAGTTGTATTTTCCAGTGAGTTTTTTTGTGCGTTAAAGTACCAGTATCCAGATAGTGCTACAAAAAAGAGCGATGAACCCAAGTATAGAGCTAAAAATGAGTAAAATGATTTTTTTTCGAGTTTATTCAAACCTATATCCCTCACCTCTAATATTTAAGATATGTTCTTTTCCTACATACTTTCTAATCTCTTTTATAAGAGTACGAACTGCATCTCCAGATGGCATATCATCATATTCCCAAAGGTTTTGAAGCATTTCATCCGTACTAACAACACGATGGCGGTTTTTATATAAGTAATGCAAAATTGCACTCTCTTTGTTACTTAGATGCTCTGTTTTTTCTTTTGTTTTTAAAATATGGTTTTGGGTGTCAAACTCCATCTCAGGAGTTATTTTCACCAGTATTTTAAGTCCAAAATGTCTTTTAATATTTTCGATGCGTTGAGTAAGTTCTTCTAAGTCAAAAGGTTTTTTTATAAAGTCATTTGCACCAGATTCAAATGCAGCTTTTAGATGTTTAGTATCATGAAAAGCGGTAATAAAAATAGCCGGTGTCTCATCATTAAAACTTCTTAACTCCTTTAAAAGAGAGATGCCATTACCATCTGGGACATTTATATCAAATATATAGAGATCGTAGTTTATCTCTTCACTAAGAACAAGTGCTTTTTTCATACTGTAGGTATGAGTCACGCTATACTCTTCTTGTAAAAAATCAACTAATATATCAGCTAAAACCGTATCATCTTCTAGGAGTAAAATTTTCATTTAGTATTATAACACACAAGGGTCATTCAAAAAGTTATCACAATTCGCTCACAATAAATAGCTATAATTACTCTAAACACAATAAGGAATAAATTATGATTTTTGATACTTCAAAACTTAACAGACGGCAATTTGTTAAAGGTATAGCATTATCTTCTGTAGCCGTTAGCGGGATTGTAGATCTCTCAGCAAAAGAAAAAATTTATGATTTTGATAAAAGTCCTGTATTAAGCGGTGAAGAGTTTTTTCTAAATATTGCCTCTACTCCTGTAAACATTACTGGAACACCTGCAATGGCTACAACAGTAAATGGTCTTCTTTCAGGCCCTACTCTTAGATTTAAAGAGGGTCAGGATGTTACCATTCATGTAACAAACCACCTAAAAGAAGATACTTCGATTCATTGGCACGGTATTATTTTACCTACTAACATGGATGGGGTACCGGGTATTAGCTATGATGGTATAAAACCAGGTGAAACTTTTACATATAAGTTTAAAATCCAGCAAAGTGGAACATACTGGTACCATTCACACTCAGATTTTCAAGAACAAACTGGAATATATGGGGCAATAGTAATCGAGCCAAAAGAAGAAAAATTGGAATATGATAGAGAGTATGTTATATCTTTATCTGACTGGTCAGATGAAAAACCAGATTCTATTTATAGAAAAATCAAACTCTCAGCAGATTATTACAATTTTAAACAAAGAACCGTTGGCGACTTTTTTGATGAAGTAAAAGAACTAGGTTTTTTAGAAGCATTTAGTCAAAGAAAAATGTGGAATGAGATGGCAATGACGGATAGAGATTTATCTGATGTTACAGGCTATACATATACATACTTAATGAATGGACAAAATCCAGCAACAAATTTTAAAGCTTTATTTAAAAATGGAGAAAAAATAAGACTACGTTTTATAAATAGCTCGGCGATGACTTTTTTTGATGTACAAATCCCAGGGCTGAAAATGAGTGTAGTTGCTTCTGATGGAAACTATGTTCAACCTGTGTCAGTTGATGAGTTTAGAATCGGAGTAGCAGAAACATATGATGTAATAGTTGAACCTGAAGAAAACAGAGCTTACTCAATCTTCGCACAAAGTCTTGATAGAAGTGGTTACGCGCTTGGTGCTTTAACTTACGATACAAGTGTAATAGCAACTACTCCAGAGATGGATTCCCTTCCAATTTTATCACATGCTGATATGGGTATGAATATGTCCTCAATGAAAGATATGCCAAAGAAAAAAGAGACTGCTATGAAATGTGGTGCTGGTATGGATATGTCTGTAAGTAAGCCTAAGATGGATATGAGTAAGCCAGTTATCCCGATAACTCAGCTTGAAGAGAGTCGTGGAGTTCAAACTACTATGCGAGCTATGGACCCTCAGTATAGACTTTCAGACCCAGGAGTTGGACTAAGAAACAACGGCAGAAAAGTTCTTACTTATGCTGACTTAAAATCATTAACTCCAACAACCCATGACAGATATCCTGACAGGGAGATAATACTTCGTTTAACAGGAAATATGGAGAGATACATGTGGTCGATTAATGGTATCGCATATAAAGATGCTAAACCATTAGAGTTTAAATATGGTGAGATACTAAGAATAACTTACATTAATGACACTATGATGAACCACCCAATGCACTTACATGGAATGTGGAGCGAGTTAGAAACAGGTGATGATAATTACCTGCCAAAAAAACACACTATCATCGCTCAACCTGGTTCAAAAATTAGTTTTCGTGTAAATGTAGATGCTAAAGGTTCATGGGCATATCATTGTCACTTGCTTTATCATATGGCAGGTATGTTTAGAAAAGTCGTAGTGGCTTAAGGAGGAGGTGTATTATGAAAAAATTATTATTAATAACAGTATTAACATTAGGACTTAGTACATCTGCATTTGCAGGTGGAGGTGGTGATATATTAAGAGCTACTGTAATGGTAGATAACTTAGAGTATCAGTTTAATGATGAAAAGTCTGTTTCATGGGATACTTATGCATATGTAGGCTATGACCTAAACAAATTATATATTTATTCTGAAGGTGAAAAAGCCAAAGATTCTTCATCTGCTAGTAGTGAAAATCAGCTAGTATATTCTCGTGCTATAACTCCATATTGGGACATTCAAGTAGGTGCTGCTTATGATAAAACCGAGGATTCAGACCAGACTTGGGGTGTTATAGCAGTTCAAGGACTTGCTCCTTACTTTTTTGAGACAAGAGCAGTTGTTTTAGTAGCTGATGATGGAAACATCGGATTTAGAGCTGAGAGTGAATACGAAGCTCTGATAACTCAAAAATTAATTCTTACTCCAAGTGTAGCAATATCTGCATATACAAAAGACGATGTAAAAATAGGTATCGGAAGTGGTTTGTCTAATCTAAAATTAGGAGCTAGACTAAGATATGAGTTTATAAGAGAGTTTGCACCATATATTGGTGTTGAGTGGAGTAAGAATTTTGGAAATACAGATGATTTATCTCCATTAGACGAAACTTATGCAGTAGCCGGATTAAGATTCTGGTTTTAAAGGAGTTTGTTATGAGTGATTATGGAATGAGTGGATTTGGAATGGGATTTGGTTGGTTTATACCTTTACTCTTTATTGGAGCATTGATATATTTTATAAATGGCAATAAAAAAGAAGATTTATCGGCAAAAGATATTCTTGATAAGAGATATGCAAATGGTGAGATTTCTGAGAAAGAGTATAAAACTAAAAGAGAAGCATTAAAGTAGGAGATGTATTATGAGTGAAGAGATAAAAGAGTGTTGTCATGAGAACTCTTCTCATGCAAAAAATGATTTTTATACATGTCCGATGCACCCTGAAGTCCATGAGGAATCTTCAGGATCGTGTCCAAAATGTGGAATGGCTTTGGAAAAAGAAATCCAAACGGTCTCTTCAAGCTCTAATCAATATACTTGTCCAATGCATCCTGAGATTTTACAAGATCATCCGGGTAGTTGTCCTAAGTGTGGAATGGCATTGGAGCCGATGCAAGTTGAAGATACTGAAGATACAGACGAACTTGACTATATGAGCAAAAGATTTTGGATTAGTGTAGTCTTATCTGTTCCTCTGTTTATTGTTGCAATGGTAAGTGATTTAGTTCCAGAATATTTACCAAGTAATATCTCCATGTTAAGTATTCAGTGGTTTCTTTTTGTCCTTGCTACTCCAGTTGTCCTTTGGGCTGGCTGGCCTTTTTTTGTAAGAGGATACCAGTCAATCAAAACATGGAACTTAAATATGTTTACACTTATCGCCATTGGTGTTAGTGCAGCATATATTTATAGTTTATTTGCACTATTCTTACCAAATATGTTTCCACCTCTGATGCAAACTGAAGATGGCTTAGTTCATGTCTACTTTGAAGCAGCTGCCGTTATTACTACTTTGGTACTTTTAGGACAGGTCTTAGAGCTAAGAGCAAGAAGCAAAACAAACACAGCCATTAAAACACTTTTAAACCTTGCACCAAAACAAGCTCATCGGATAGGTGAAGATGGAAGTGAAGAAGATGTAAATCTTGAGTTGGTTCATGTTGGAGACAAACTTAGAATTAAACCAGGAGAAAAAATTCCTGTTGATGGAGTTGTACTTGATGGACAAAGTAATCTAGATGAGTCTATGATAACTGGAGAACCAATTCTTGTGTCAAAAACTAAAGATGATTTACTCATAGGTGCTACTTTAAATAAAAATAGCTCTCTTATTATGCAAGCTCAAAAAGTTGGAAGTGATACTATGCTTTCTCAAATAGTGAAGATGGTATCCCAAGCTCAACGCTCACGCGCACCTATTCAAAAACTAGCAGATACGGTATCTGGTTATTTTGTACCTGCGGTTGTATTAGCAGCAATATTGGCATTTTTTGGATGGTATATATTTGGACCAGAGCCTCGTTTGGCTTATGCTATTGTATCTGCTGTAGCAGTATTAATCATCGCCTGTCCATGTGCTTTAGGTTTAGCAACACCTATCTCTATAATGGTGGGGACAGGAAGAGCAGCACTATCTGGAATCCTGATAAAAGATGCAAAAACATTAGAGACAATGGAGAAAGTAAATACGCTTGTTGTTGACAAAACAGGAACTCTAACACAAGGAAAACCTAAAGTTACAAGCTTTTTAGTGCAAGATGGTTTTGATGAAAAAAGTATTTTAAAATACGCTGCAAGTTTGGAACGTGTAAGTGAGCATCCTTTAGCAGATGCAGTAATTGAACACGCTAAAGAGATGGAGATAGAGCTTGTAGAAGTAACTAACTTTAACTCCGTTACAGGCAAAGGTATTACCGGTGAGATTGATGGTAAAAAAGTAATATTAGGAAGTGATAAATTTTTAGAGAGTTTAGATATAACAACTGAGGCTGTAATAAAAAAAGCCAACACTCTACGCGAAGAAGGAAAAGGTGTGATTTTTATGGCTGTTGATTCTAAGTTTAGTGCCATCATCGGTATCGAAGACCCTATAAAAACAACATCTATTGAAGCAATCAAAGAGCTTAGAGCCGAGGGTATTAAAGTCGTTATGCTAAGTGGAGATAATGAAACTACTGCAAATGCTGTTGCTAAAGCACTTAATATTGATAAAGTTTATGCAAATGTTATGCCTGATGAAAAAGCAAATGTAATAAAACAGTTACAAGAGGATGGTGCTATTGTAGCGATGGCAGGTGACGGTATAAATGACGCTCCAGCATTGGCTCAAGCTGATGTAGGTATAGCTATGGGGACAGGAACTGATGTTGCCATAGAGAGCGCAGGAGTCACACTTATAAAAGGTGACTTGCTTGGTATTGTAAAGGTCTTAAAACTAAGTCGTGCTACCATGAAAAATATCAGACAAAATCTGTTTTTTGCTTTTATTTATAATAGCATAGGTGTTCCAATCGCAGCAGGAGTACTTTATCCATTTTTTGGGATACTGCTCTCTCCGATGATTGCAGCTGCTGCTATGAGTTTTAGCTCAGTCTCGGTCATTACTAATGCTTTACGATTAAGAAATATTAAGATAAATTAAAACATATCTTTGGAACCTTTTATGCTTGTACGTTTCCATCAAAGGATTTGAGATGAGTAGGTTAATTAATCTTAACAAAAAAAATGACCCTTTAAAAGATTGGGAAGTAAAAGATTTTATAAGAAGAAAAGAATCAAATGTCTCTTTTTCTGATGAACATAAAACTCATAATCAATCTAAACCTAAAGTCTACGAATCTCCGCAAGAGATATCAAGAATAGCTGAGATAATGGCCATCAAAGATGAGATTCGTAAAAGCTTGACATCCAATCTTTCATGTACAAGCACACAAGAGAAAGCAGCAATAGAAAAAAGAAGACAAGAACTTTTAAACATTAAAAAAATTCTACGGATGTAAGTTAACACTTCCTCACAAACCCCTCACAAATAATCAATATAATTCTCTTATAAACAATAAAAGGATTCAAAATGAAAACGATAGCAAAAATATTTTTAGTAGCTCTTTTAGCAGTTAGTACTATGCAAGCAGCTGCATTTGAGAAGGTAGCAAAATCAAGAGCAACCAAGGTTGTAATGAGTTCAGAAAAACCCCTTACTACTGGAAACAACACTATAAACATTACAGTTGCTGATTCTAAGTATGCAGATGCTACAGTAAGTATAAAGGTTTTTATGCCGGCTATGCCAGGGATGCCTTACATGGAAAGTGTAGCAGATGCCAAAAATCTTGGACAAGGAAAGTATGAAGCTAATGTAAACCTAGCAATGGGCGGTACTTGGCAGGTTCATATCTTTATAACACCAAAAACAGGTAAAAAAATCAGAGCTAAATCTTCACTAAATATCTAAGGACAAGTTATGAAAGCATACTTTTTGCTACTTCTACCTCTTCTACTCGGTGCAACTTCTCTATCCACGTTGATAGAGAATGCAAAAGCAAATCACACTTCACTTGAATCTATACAAATACGTCTTAGTGCGATTGATAACGAGTATGAAGTGACTAGAAACTTTGCAGATCCGGAGCTAACTTTTGGTATCAGTGACATACAGCTAAATGACCCTTCTAACCGCTCGATAGAACCTATGCAGTACACTTCTCTAAATCTAAAACAAAAGATTCCATACTTTGGGAAAAGAGATGCGGCTTCTAAAAAAGTAGATGCTAAAAAAGCAAAAGTAGGTTTTACTCTCTCTCAGGCAAAAGTAAAACTGACAGAGTCTATAAAACTAGCGGCTTATGGCATCTGGCAAGTAGAAGAACAACTCAAAATAACTGATGCGTACATAAATCTGACTCGTCAAAATATAGAGCTTTACACTGCTTACAGTACAAGTGATACAAAGGCTCACATGGGAATCATGTCTGCCGAGCTTTCACTCTCACAACTCAAGATAAAAAGAAGTAAGTTAGAGAGTTTTTTAACAGGTCTTTACACAAATTTGAGTTACCTAAGTGCGACAAAAGTTGACTCACTAGAAGTTGAAATGCAAGTGAACGAGCCAAGAGAGTTAGCGTTTTACCTAGATGCAAGTCGTGATAGCAGTGCATACAAAGTAAAAGAGGCCTTAGTAAAAGAAGCCCAAGCAGACCTGAAAATAAAAAAGTTAGAAAAAAATGTTGACCCTTTTGTTCAAGTGGGCTATTTCTACCGTGAGTCTTTCGAGGACTATATGAACATAAATGTAGGTTTTGCACTTCCAATTTACGGAACGCAAGATTCAAAAGAAGAAGCTTCAAGAAAACTATCTCTTGCTACGAAAAGTGAAGTGGTTGATTTTGAAAACTCACTTCATTCAAAAGTAGCAGCGGAGTATGCAAGACTTCAAGACTCATACAGAGTCTACAATATCATAGAAAAAGAGAGTCTCCCTCAGATAGAACATATGTTTGATTTGACAAACACTTCTATCAAAAGCGGTTCTGATCTTTTTATATACATAGAACTACTGGCTAAAAAACTTCGCTTAGAAGAACAGAGCATCCAAGCGGTTGCAACTTACTACAAAATAACAGCATCTCTAGATGCACTCATAGGATCAGAGCAATGAAACTCTTACTAATAATACTTATCTTTTTCTCATTGCTAGATGCAAAAGACGCAACTGTAGAACAGCTATTTAATGTTCAAACTACAAAAGTAAAACTAGTCTCAGATGCTAAAAGCATAAAAAGCTTTGGGTTTGTAACAGTTGATGAGTCGAGAGTGTATGACGTAAGCCCAAGATTTGGTGGTTTTGTTGAGATACTCTACGCTGACAAGACATACAAGAAAGTTAGCAAAGGCGAAAAGCTTGTAAAAGTTTACTCTCCCGAAGTTCTAAAAGCAAAAGATGACTACCTAAATACTATCAACTATACAAAAAACAGACCAAACAAAACTATGCTAGAAAGTGCAAAAATAAAACTCTCACTTTTAAACATCCCAGAGATGGAAATAAAAGAGATTACAAAGAATAAAAAAGCATCTTCTTTTACGACTGTACTATCTCCTGCAAACGGCTATATATTTAAAAAGTCACTAAATAACAACTCCTCTTTTAAAGCTAAAGGGGTTATTTTTCAAGTGGTAAACCTTGACAAAGTCTGGGTTGAGCTAAAGATTCATCAAAACCAACTATCAACTCTAAATAATATAAAAAGCTTTACACTAAGTACACCATCTCTAAAACAAACATTCAAAGCTACAAGAGAAAACCTATATCCGGAACTTGACCCAAAAGAAGAAAGTTTCACACTTAGACTATCTCTTGATAACAAAAGCAACCTGCTTAAACCGGGAATGTATACAACTGTAAATATGAGTGCAGATGCTAAAAGCTACTTAACACTTCCAACAACTGCAGTTATGCGAAAAAATGGTAAGTTTTATGTTTTTGTAGTCGGTGAATATGAGGGCGAATATGAACCTTTAGAAATAGAAGTAGAAGTTTTAAATCCGGACACTTACATAGTAAAAAGTGTATTGAACGAAGGCGATGAAGTAGTAAATAACGCACTATTTATGATGGACAGTGATGCCCAAGTCAATGGCTTGTACTAAAGGATGAGTAATGATTGAAAATATAATAAGCTTTAGTATTAAAAATAAATTTCTTATCCTAATGGCAGCTATATTTATAACTTTTGGCTCTTTTTGGGCTATTAAAAATACACCTCTAGATGCTATACCAGACTTGTCTCCTCCGCAGGTTATCGTAAAACTGAACTGGGCTGGACAGTCTCCTGAAATCATAGAAGACCAAGGAACTTATCCTCTAGTTTCTCAGTTTCTCTCCATCGCAAATATTGAGACGGTTAGAGGTTTTTCTACTTATGAAAATGCTCTAATCTACATTATCTTTAAAGAGGGAACTGACCTTTACTGGGCTAGAACCCGTGTGCTTGAACAGTTAGCATCCTTGCAGTCTGAGCTTCCGGAGTCTATGGAAGTAAACTTAGGTCCAGATGCCAGCGGTGTGGGTTGGGTATATGAGTACGCTCTTACCTCAAAAACTAAAAACCTCAGCGAGCTTAGAACTCTGCAAGACTACTACTTCAAGTACGCACTTTTAGGTGTGGATGGGGTTAGTGAAGTTGCATCTATAGGTGGGTTTGTTCCGACTTACCAAGTGAGTGTTAGCAATGATACACTTGTACGATACAACCTTAGCATCCAAGATATAGCTAAAACTTTAAAAGCCAACAACAACGATACTGGCGGACGTATCGTCATACAAAACGGTTATGAGTGGATGGTTCAAGCTAAAGGCTACTTAAAAGACTTAGATGATATCCGATCTCTTGTCGTAGCCACGAAAGCAAACACGCCAGTAACCATAGGAGACATAGGAAGAGTCGAGTTAGTTCCTGCAGCCAGACGCGGTATGGCTGACCTTAACGGAGAAGGCGAAGTAGTAGGCGGTATCGTTATGGTTCGTTATGGCGAAGATGTTTACTCTACCATCAAACGCATAGAGAAAAAGATGAGTGAGCTTCAAGTTGATGGTGTTGAAGTCATAGAGACTTACAACCGCTCTGACCTCATAGAAAAAGCAGTAGACACACTAAAGACTACACTCATAGAAGAGAGCATCATCGTTATCATTATCATCGCTCTATTTTTGATGCATCTACGCTCTTCCATCATAGTTCTTATAGTTCTACCTCTTACTATAGGCGCTACATTTTTACTTATGAAAGTGTTTGGGATTGACTCAAACATTATGAGTCTTGGCGGTATTGCCATAGCTATCGGTGCGATGGTAGATGCAACCATAGTTATGATAGAAAACGCACACAAGACCATAGTAAAACAAGAAGAGAAAAAAGGCGAAGCACTCACCAAACAAGAGAGATTTGATGCCATTAGCAGTTCGTCTAAAGTTGTAGGTCGTCCTATATTTTTCGCACTTGCTTTAGTCGTAGTCTCATTTTTACCTATCTTTGCACTAAGCGGTCAAGAGGGACTTCTCTTTACTCCTCTTGCATTTACAAAAACTTTTGCCATGACAGCTGGAGCAATTCTCTCTATAACTCTAGTTCCTGTTCTTATGCTCTTTTTTGTAAAAGGCAAGATTCTAAGTGAAAATAAAAATCCACTAAACCGTTTTTTTATCTGGCTTTATACCCCTATCATCACTTACGGGTTAAAACTAAAGTACCTCATACTCATAGCAGTTGTTGTAGCTCTTGGATATATGTACCCAGTGTACAACGGTCTAAAATGGGAGTTTATGCCTCCACTAGATGAGAAAAGTGTTATGTACATGCCTGTTACTCCTTATGGAATCAGTGTTGACCAGAGTAAAGCGCTAACTCAAAAGACAGATGCCATCATCAAATCATTTCCCGAAGTGGACATCGTTTTTGGTAAGGGCGGTCGTGCAAACTCTGCAACTGACCCTGCTCCACTTGGTATGATAGAGACTATTATCACTTTCAAACCACAAAGCGAATGGCGAGAAGGCATGACGCATGATAAACTCATGCTAGAACTAGAAGATGCTCTTAGAGTTCCAGGTCTTATAAACTCTTGGACTTATCCTATACGCGGTCGTATAGATATGCTTTTAAGCGGAATACGAACACCTCTTGGTATCAAACTTTACGGTAAAGATGCAGATGGCTTACAAAAATATGCGTTAGAGATTGAGAAAACTTTGAGAGACTACGATAAAACTCTTTCAGTCTTTGCAGATCAGGCAAGTGCAGGATACTATCTAGATATAAAAATAGATGAAAAAGAACTAGCAAGATACAATATAAGTAAAAACTATCTGCTTGACTATGTGGCATCTGGCATAGGTGGGATGAAAGTCTCGACTATGTACAAAGGCATAGAACGTTACCCAATAGCACTAAGATTTGAAGAAGATGAAAGAAGAAGTTTAGAGAGCATCCGTGATATACAGATAAAAACTCCACTCGGTTTTGTACCTCTTGGCAACTTTGCCGAGGTCGCTTACCGTGAGAGTGCATCTGTTATAAAAAGCGAAATGGCATCTCCTGTGACGTTTATATACATCACTCCCAAAGTGGGTATGAGTGCTACTGAGTACAAACAAGAGGCTAAAATACTTCTGGAATCTGTGAAACTACCGGCTGGATACTACATAGAGTGGGCAGGTCAAAGCGAATACCTAGACTCAGCTATGCAAAGAATAGTCTGGATAGTTCCAACTGTGCTAATAGTTATCCTGATACTTATCTACTTTGCACTTAAAGAGATGGTTCCGACTTTGATAGTCTTCTTTACTCTTCCCTTTGCGCTTTTGGGTGGACTGCTCTACATAGACATACTAAACTTCAACATGAGTATAGCTGTAGTTGTCGGTTTCTTAGCACTTCTCGGAGTTGCAGCTGAGACTGCTATAGTCATGATAGTTTACCTGCAAGAAGCAGTAGATGAGGCAAAAGAGAAGTTCAAAGAGAACTTTGGATATCAAGAGCTAAGAGATGCCATCTATGAAGGTGCTGTTCAAAGAGTAAGACCAAAACTAATGACAGTTTTTGCCATACTAGCCGGACTACTCCCTATCATGTACACACATGGAGTAGGAAGCGAAGTGATGCAAAGAATCGCCGCACCGATGTTAGGCGGAGTTGTAAGTTCAGCAGTTCTAAGTCTAGTTATCATCCCTATACTTTTTGAGATTTATGCTAAGTGGGGAATGAGGAAAAACCAGTAATTTTGAAGTCACTTATATTTGCTATAATTTTCATAACAAAAAAACTACAAGGTTAGAAAATGGGCTCACAGTACAAAAGTTTAAAAGATTCGGACATAGAGTTTATTAAGCAGCAGAAACTATTTTATCTTGCTAGTTCATCTGGTAAAGAGGTAAATCTCTCTCCAAAAGGTTATGACTCCATCAGAGTTTTGGACAACTCTAGAGTAGTTTTTATGAACTATCCTGGGAGTGGAAATCGTACATATAGAGATGCTAAAAATGATGGAGAGTTTACTCTGCTTTTTAACGCCTTTGAGGGAAAAGCAAAGATACTTCGACTCTTTTGTAAAGCAAGTATCGTAGATGCTGATGGTGAAAAGTTTGCTAAGTACTTAGAACTATTTGAAGAAAAAGAAAGCCTTGTTAGAGACTTTTTCGAGTTTAGCATCTACGCTGTTGAGTCTAGCTGCGGAGAGTCTGTTCCTCTTATGGAGTACAAAGAAGACAGAACTGCACTAAAAGACTGGGTTATTAAGATGGATAAAAACGACAAACTTCAAGACTATAAACAAAAGAGGAAAACGCCTCCAAGTCTTCAAGATTTATGAAAACTCTCTTATTATCTGTTTGCACTCTTCTTTATTACTAACGATGATTTTTACTAGTTTTGGATCAAAGTGTTTACCGCTCTCTTTTTGAAGCAGTTCTATCACATCTTCCAACGACCACTTCTCTTTGTATACACGTTTAGAAAGAAGTGCGTCAAAAACATCTACAATAGCAACAATACGGGCATATATAGATATCTCTTCACCTACTAAACCTTGTGGATATCCAGTGCCGTCATATTTTTCATGATGCTCATAAGCGATTATTGCCGCTGTTTGTAAAATCTTACGCTCAGAATGATTTAAAATCTCATATCCTAAAATAGAGTGGGACTTCATAGTATTGTACTCTTCATCAGTAAGTTTTGCAGGTTTGTTTAAAATAGCGTCACTTATCCCTACTTTTCCAATATCATGCAGGGGAGATGCAAACTCTATAAGATTTACCTCTTCTTCACTCATTCCATAAGCTTTTGCAATAAGGACACTTATGAGTGATACACGTTTTGTGTGAAGTCTAGTCTCTTTTGAGCGAATCTCTTCGATGCGCCCAACTGCAAGCATAGTCTCTTGCAGAGTTGACTCTATCTCATCATTTAGTTTTTGTAGTTCTATATTTTTTTGAAGGAGTTCTTCTTCTTTTTCTAAAATATTATTGTTAAACTTATTAACATTTTCCACAACATCTTCAAA
>JAQIBW010000121.1 GCA_027858865.1 Sulfurimonas sp.
CATATATTTTATACAATTATGGGATTTTAAAATGAAATGAAAATGAAATAATTCTGTGTAAGCATAATGCTCCCCTTAATATCTATATAAGTCAGATTTAAAGGGAAACTCTATACTTTTAAAAGTAGCGTTAGAGTTACAATAGTATTAAATACTATTTGCTTCCGCACTTACCCGCAGCTTTCATTTTAGACATATCCTGAGTAGGACTTTCTACACTTGAAGGTGTTTTAACAGCATGTTCATATTCTACATCCGCATACAAAGATGGACTTAAACCTAGTACTAAAATAGTACTAGCCACAATAGATAACAGTTTCATAACATTTCCTTTGTTTAGAGAAAGTATTTCATTCTCTTTTTTTAGATGTTATATTGTAACAGGCTAGTGTGAGGGGTTTGTGAGTAAAAATAGATATTATTTATCTATTTTTATATTTTTTAAACGCAAAGCATTTACTATAACGGAGACTGAGCTAAAACTCATTGCAGCTGCCGCGATAACAGGCGATAGTAAAATCCCAAAGTATGGGTAAAGCACTCCTGCTGCTATTGGAACACCTGCACTATTATAGATAAAGGCAAAAAATAGATTTTGTCTGATATTTTTCATAGTAGCACGACTTAATTTTAAAACTTTTAAAATTGACAACAAATCGCCTTTTATCAAAGTGATGCCAGCACTCTCAATCGCTACATCAGTTCCTGTGCCCATAGCGATACCGACGTCAGCTTGTGCCAAGGCAGGCGCATCATTTATGCCGTCTCCTGCCATTGCCACAACTGCACCTTTTTCTTGTAACTCTTTAACTATCTTTGCTTTACCCTCAGGTAAGATGCCAGCATAAACTTCATCAATTCCTAGTTTTTTAGCAACTGCTCTAGCGGTTGTTTCATTATCTCCACTTATTACAACAACTTTAATACCCTCTTTTATAAGCTCTTTTATAGCCTCAGCAGATGTAGCTTTTATGGGGTCTTCAATCCCTATAATGGCGCAAAACTTAGCATCTACAGCCATATAAATTACACCGTTTGCTTCTTCTCTTAGGGCATCTTCTTCTTTAATGATATTTTGTGTTGATACACCTAAACTCTTTAAGAAACTCTCACTTCCAAGTGCAACTTTTTTATTTTCAATTTCCCCCTCGATACCTTTTCCGGTAATAGAGTTAAAATTCAGAACTTCACTAAGTTCTACATCATTATCTTTAGCATACTCAACTACCGCTTGGGCTAAAGGATGCTCACTTACACGCTCCAAACTCGCAGCGTACTTTAAAATACTTTTTTCATCAAAACCATCTTGCACTAAAAAGCTTGTAACTTTAGGTTTTCCTTGTGTTAGCGTTCCTGTTTTATCAACTACAAGAGTGTTTACTTTCTCCATAGTCTCTAATGTTTTTGCATCTTTTATCAGAATCCCAGATAGTGCAGCTCTACCAGTTCCCACCATTATTGAGATAGGTGTTGCTAGACCTAAAGCACATGGGCAGGCGATGATTAAAACCGCGACAGCAGATACTATGGCATAAGCCAAACGAGGCTCAGGTCCAAAGAAGTACCAAGCAAAAAATGCCAATATAGCTGCTATTACAACCGCTGGTACAAAGTAACTAGATACCGTATCTGCAAGTTGCTGAATAGGTGCTCGTGAGCGTTGAGCTTTTGATACTAATTCTACTATTTGAGAGAGCATGGTATCACTTCCAACTTTTTGAGCTTGCATAATAAGAGTGCCGTTTTTATTTAAAGTTGCACCTATAAGCAAATTATCTTTAGTTTTTGACACAAGAACAGGCTCTCCAGTTATCATAGACTCATCAAGATTACTTTGACCCTCTAAGACTACTCCATCTACGGGGATTTTTTCGCCCGGTTTAATCCTAAGTTTATCTCCAACATGAACTAGCTCAAGATGTACATCTTCTTCCACTCCATCTGCATCTATACGATGAGCTTGTTTTGGTGCAAGATTCAGAAGTGTTTTAATCGCACTATTTGTTTTACTTCTAGCTTTTAACTCTAAAACTTGTCCTAGCAAAACCAAGGTTATAATAACAGCTGCCGCTTCAAAATAGACATAAACTAAGCCATCATCAGTCTGCATCAGAGGCGGAAAGAGACTTGGTAAAAATAGTGCAAAGAGACTGTAAATATATGCAGCACTCACACCAATTGCGATAAGCGTAAACATATTTAAGTTCCATGTTTTTACTGAAAGGTATCCACGTACAAAAAAAGGCCATCCACCCCAAAGTACTACGGGCGTCGCAAGCACAAAAAGAAACCACTGGATATTTAGCATAGAGAAAGAGCTAGGCAAAAGCTCCGGTGCTAAATCACTTGTCATTGAGACAATAAAAACAGGAATAGACAGAGCTAAACTAATCCAAAATCTCCTGCTCATATACTCAAGCTCGTCTGTATCTTCCTCAACCTCAGCTATCATAGGTTCTAGTGCCATTCCACACTTAGGACAAGATCCTGGAGAGTTTTGTTGCACTTCGGGATGCATCGGACATGTATAAATATTATCTTGCTTATGAGGAAAATCTACTTGGCAACACTCTTTAGTATCTTCACTCATAATGCACCTCCTATTTTAGGGCAATTTTTTTAGCTTTATACTCTTTTTCAGAAATTTCACCGTTAGCATATCTTTTATCAAGAATATCTCTTGCTGATAAATCTTCTTTTTTATTGCCATTTATAAAATATATCAATGCCCCAATAAATAATAAAGGTATCAACCAACCAAATCCCATCCCAAATCCACTCATTCCATAATTACCCATAACGAACTCCTTGTACTTATTTTTCCAACTAAAACCAAAATCTTAAACCGACTGTTGCATAGACTTCATCTAACGCAGAGTAATCATCTGTATTTCCAAAATTTTTACTCCACTCAACACCAACATATGGTGCAAACTCTCTTATAAACTCATACCTTAGTCTTGCGCCTACTTTTAAATTAGACAGACCGCTTCCAATAGCCATATTTTCGTTATTTTGTGTATATGCAGATAAAGCTACACTTGGAGTAAGTATTAATTTTTGAGTTATTAAAGCTTCATATTCACTCTCGGCTCTAAACCCAATATTCCCATCATCAGCTACTAAAATAACTGCTCTTGTTTCAAAAAAGTAAGGAGCAAGTCCTTGAACTCCTATAACACCCCATGTTTGGTCTGAATTCTCGGTTTTATCATAAGCAGCACCTATCTGAATGTCCCAGTATGGAGTTATAGCACGAGAATATACTAATTGGTTCTCACTATTAGCAGACGAAGAGTCTTTTGCTTTTTCACCTTCTGAATAAATATACATCTTGTTTAAGTCATACCCTATATATGCATAAGTATCCCATGAAACAGACTTTTCATCATTGTACTGATATTCTAAGTTATCTACCATCACGGTAGCTCTTAATATATCACCGCCTCCACCTGCAAATAGAGATGTAGTAAATCCTAATGCTATAATTAATAATAAATTTTTCATAATACTTAATCTCCCTTAAACCACTACGACTTTTCTAAACATATCTGCCATATGATAAAGCAAGTGACAATGATATGCCCAAGAACCTCTAGCATCTACATTTACACGAAAACTAATTTTTGAACCGGGTTGAGCGATGATAGTGTGTTTTTTTGGGAGATAATTATCATCACCTGTTTCTAAATCACTCCACATTCCATGCAGGTGCATTGGGTGGTTCATCATAGTGTCATTAATGTAAGTTATTCTTAGTCTTTCGCCATAGTTAAACTCTAATGGCGCAGCATCTTTATAGGCTATACCATTAATAGACCACATGTATCTCTCCATGTTTCCTGTTAAACGAAGAACTATTTCCCTCTCAGGATATCTCTCATGTGTTGTTGGAGTTAATGATTTTAAGTCAGCATAAGTAAGAACTTTTCTACCATTGTTTCTTAGTCCTACTCCTGGGTCTGAAAGTCTATATTGAGGGTTCATAGCTCGCATAGTTGTTTGAACTCCACGACTCTCTTCTAGAGGAGTCATAGGAATAGCAGGCTTACTCATATCCATCTTAGGCTCAGACATATCCATACCTCCACCACACTTCATAGCAGTCTCTTTTTTCTTTGGCATCTCTTTCATTGAGGACATATTCATACCCATATCAGCATGTGATAAAATTGGAAGGGGATCCATCTCTGGAATAGTCGCTACAACACTTGCATCATAAGTTAAAGCTCCAAGAGCGTAACCACTTCTATCCAGACTTTGAGCGAAGATTGAGTAAGCTTTGTTTTCTTCAGGCTCAACTATCACATCGTATGTTTCTGCTACTCCGATTCTAAACTCATCGACTGATACAGCTTGTACATAATTTCCATCAGAAGAAACTACGCTCATTTTCAGCCCTGGGATTCGTACATCAAAAAAAGTCATTGCTGAGCTATTTATAAAACGTAGTCTTATTTTTTCCCCATTTTTAAATAGAGCTTTAAAGTTTGTCGCTGGATTTTGTCCATTCATTAAGTATGTATATGTATAGCCTGTAACATCAGATAAATCTCTATCTGTCATAGCCATCTCATTCCACATTTTTCTTTGATTAAATGCTTCTAAAAACCCTAATTCTTTTACTTCGTCAAAAAAGTCTCCAACGGTTCTTTGTTTAAAATTGTAATAATCCGCTGAGAGTTTTATTTTTCTATAAATAGAATCAGGTTTTTCATCTGACCAGTCAGACAAAGATATAACATACTCTCTGTCGTATTCAAGTATTTCTTCTTTTGGCTCGATTACTATCGCACCATAAATACCTGTTTGTTCTTGAAACTCTGAGTGTGAATGGTACCAATATGTTCCGCTTTGAACTACTGTAAATTTGTATGTAAAAGTTTCTCCAGCGGAAATACCATCAAAACTAATGCCAGGAACACCATCCATATGAGTAGGCAAAATAATACCATGCCAATGGATAGAAGTACTTTCTGCAAGATTATTAGTAACGTTAATAGTTACATCTTGACCTTCTTTCCATCTAAGAGTAGGACCGGCTATCATCGAATTTACTGCCGTTGCAACTGCAGGTTTTCCCGTTATATTTACATTTATTTTATCAATAGTTAAATTGAATTCAGTTCCACTGAGTTGCTCAGTTTCTCTTCTTTGAGATATCTTGGTACTAGCATTTAAAGTTAGTGATGAAGATGTAACTAAACCAGTAGCTATGATACCTTTAACAAAAGTTCTTCTTGAAAGGTTTGAAGTTTCATGAGTCATCGTGTTCCCCTCTTAATTTATTTACTATACTATAACTATTTTGCTTAATATAATAATTATTTATATTTAGTAGTTATTTTTTTAAGTAGATTTTATAGTAAAGTTTAAAAATAGGATAGTTGAAAGTAGGAGAAAAAAAGAATTTTAAAATAAAAAACCGGTTATGAGAACCAGTTTTTCATTTTATCTATTGCAGAGTCTAAAACACTTTCATGTGGTTTTGACTCGATGCCAAAAGAATCTTGTAGTTTTGTAAGAAGCTCTCTTTGTTCGACAGTTAGTTTTTCAGGATAAGTGATATTTACTTGAGCGATTAAGTTTCCTTTGCCGTGTCCGTGAACATCTTCTATACCTTCACCTCTAAACGTAAAATGTTGTTTGTCTTTTGTGCCAACATCAAGTTTAAGTTCTAACTCGCCAGTAAGTGATGGGATATTTAAAGTTTCACCTGAAACTGCTTGAGTAAAAAATACAGGAATAGCAATATAAACATCATTCCCTTCTCTTTGGAAATGTTTATCAGGTTTTACGCTAAATGTAACGTAAAGATCACCACGTGAACCTTTTTTACCGATGTTTCCTTTGCCTGATACTCTCAGACGGTTTCCTTCATCGATACCTTTAGGAATCTTGATACTTACAGATTCTCTTGTTTCTTCATAACCATTACCGTTACAGCTGTTACAAGCATCTGAAGGAGCACTTCCCGCGCCATGACAAACAGGACAAGTTTGAGAAAAAGTCATAAAGCCTTGTTTCATATAAACCTGACCTTGCCCTTTACACTGAGAACAAGTAGAAAGTTTACCGTTCTTAGCTCCAGTGCCTTTACATGGTTTACAAGCTTTTTTGTAAGTAAACTCAATCTCTTTTTCGCATCCAAAGATTGCTTCGTTGAAAGAGATATACATGTCTACATTCATGTCAAGTGGGTACTTTTCCATGTCTGCAGGGTTTTGACGACGACTTCCTCCTCCTCCAAATCCGTTAAACATCTCTTCAAACATAGAACCTAAATCATCAAACCCACCAGATGAACGGCCACCGCCGCCACCCATGCCCTGAAGACCTTCTTTACCATAACGGTCATAAACGCTTCTTTGTTTGTCATCGCTTAGACACTGGTATGCTTCATTACATAGTTTGAACTTGTGTTCCGCTTCTTCATCACCAGAATTTTTATCTGGATGATATATTTTTGCCATAGTTCTGTAGGCTTTTTTAATAGTTGTTTTATCAGCATTTTTAGATACTTCTAATATTTCGTAGTAACTTAAATCTTGCATAGTAGTTGTACCCCTAAAATATTTTTCGCAATTATATCGTTTTAAATCTAATATCAGTATAATTCTCTTATGATACAAAAAATAATTCTGATACTTACTATTTCTATACTCTTTTTTGGGTGTTCTAAAGAGCCAAAAGCTCTGATGCCAGAGATGCCAAAATCATTCTTAATACAAACAGATTTTGATGAACTTCCTAACTGGAAAAATGAAAATTACGAAGAAGCAATAAGCTCATTTGTAAACAGTTGTCAAAGTGCTAAAACCAAAAAAATATACTCTGAGTTATGCTTAAAAGCCAATACCGTCCAAGACCCCAAAGCATTTTTTCAAAGTAAGTTTAATGTTTACAAAATATCTCCTCTAGATGCTGATGATGAAGGGCTCCTGACTGGTTACTATGAACCAAGTTTAAGAGGATCACGGATTAAAAAAGAACCATATATTTACCCAATATATAGTGAACCAAAAGATCTTATTAGCGTTGATTTAACTAGCATCTATCCAGATCTGAAAAACTATAGACTCAGAGGTCGTCTTGATGGAAATAAATTGGTTCCCTACTTTACAAGAGCACAGACAAAAGAAGAGATCATAGATGCTGAAATTATCTGTTATACAGATTCTAAAGTTGATCTTTTTTTCTTAGAAGTTCAAGGATCAGGAATAGTAAACTTAGATAATGGTGAGACTCTTTTTTTAGGTTTTGCTAATCAAAATGGACATAAGTACAGTTCTATTGGAAAGTATTTGATCAACCATGGTGAGATAGCAAAAGAAGATATTTCACTGCAAAGTATCCGAGCATGGTTTGATGATAACCCGCAGAGAGTAGATGAAGTTCTTCATCATAATGAATCTTTAGTGTTTTTTCAAGAGAGAAATCACGCAGCATCTGGCTCACTTGGAGTTATTTTAACTCCAGAACGTTCAGTTGCAGTAGATAGAAACTTCATCCCTTTAGGAAGTATGTTGTTTTTAGATGCTAAAATAAACAATCAAAACGTAAGTAGGGTAGTAATGGCAGAAGATACAGGCGGTGCAATAAAGGGTTCTCTTAGAGCTGATATGTTTTTTGGTGCATCTGAAGAAGCAGAGACAAGTGCCGGCAGACTAAAATCACCTCTAAATTTATGGATATTTTTACCTAAAGGCGAAGAGTGAGAGGTTCGTTAGATAAGTTCAATCGTCTAGTTGATGCACTTCAAGAACTTCCAACTATAGGTAAAAAATCAGCGACAAGACTCGCATACCATATGGTTATAAAAGACAGCTATGTAGGCATGAAAATCTCTCATGCTATCGAAGCAGCACTGGGTTCTGTAAAAAAGTGTACTATTTGTGGAGGTATGAGTGAAGACGAACTCTGTTTTATTTGTTGTGATGAAAGACGAGATGCTACCATTTTATGTATCATCGAAAATGCAAAAGACATACTTCTTTTAGAAGAAAACGGTCTTTTTGACGGCAAATATTTTGTTCTTGATTCTTTAGAAGAGTTAAGCGTTTCGCATCTGATTAAAATCGTTGAGGGTGGAGTAAATGAAATAATTTTTGCACTTACTCCTTCTATATCAAATGATGCAGTAATTCTTTACATCGAGGACAAGCTTCTTGGACATAAGGTTATATTCACAAAAATTGCTCAGGGTGTACCAACGGGTGTTAGCCTAGAAAACATAGACATTCTATCTCTTACCAGAGCTTTAGAAGACAGAGTAAAGGTTTAATTTTGAAATATATTTTTATAATAATATTTTTATATACGGCTCTTTTTTCTGCAGATACAAGTAGTAGAAAAAGTCAAGAACTTGAGAAATATGAAATAAGTAAGATAGAAGATACAGAAGCAAAAAAAGGTATGCAAAAGTGGATAAATAGAGACTTTGGACTTAAGCCACATAAAGTGAATTATATATTACCGTATGCCTATAGAGAAGGAACGTACAAGTCTTATGTTTCTACAGATGAATATAGAAATATAGAAGCAGAACTGCAAGTAAGTTTAAAACTATATCTTGGAACTGGTTTATTGGGATTGAATGAAAGTTACTATATAGCCTATTCGCATCAGGCCTTTTGGCAGATATATTCAGAATCATCACCATTTAGAGAGACTAACTACAATCCTGAAGGTTTTATAGAATTTCCAATTTTTGATAAAACCTCATATTTGAATATGAAATCTATAAAGCTTGGTTTAGCACACACTTCAAACGGTCAAGGTAGCAATACTGATGTAGTTTATGCAAACCCTGCAGATAATCCTGGAAATCGTTCAAGAAGTCTGAACTATATCTACTCAGAATTTGCATTCCAGTATAAGACTCTTCTTACTGAGTTTAGACTTATATCACCATTTCCTGGTACTGCTGATGATATTGACAATCCAGACATCATGGACTATTTAGGATATATGTCTGTAAAAGTGAATTACTTTAAAGCAAAGCATATGTTTACTCTTATGGGAAGAGGAAACTTTACAACAGGATATGGAGCAGTTGAGTCAACATATTCATATCCTGTATTAGATGATGCTTACCTTTTTATGAAGATTTTTAGCGGATATGGCGAAAGTCTTATTGATTATGATAACTACATTACAAAATTTTCTGTGGGGTTTAGCTTTTCAAGATAGAATGTTATATAATAGATAAAGTTAAAAAAAGTTTATGCATTAAGGATTACATATGAGAGTGGTGATTGTTGGTGGCGGTATCGCCGCGGTATATTTAGCAAACAATCTTAAAAAACAAGATTCATCTTTAGATGTAGTTATCGTAAGTGATGAAACGCATCCTCCTTATGACAGGATACATCTTTGCCATCTTATTGATGACTCAGAAAGTGAGAGTGCTATTTCACTTGCCCTTGATCCTACTGTAATACTAGAACTAAATCATGCTATTAAAAAGATAGACAGAGATGCTAAAAGAATTTTTAGTGATGAAGCTATGTTCAGTTATGATAAGCTTATCCTAGCTACTGGTTCTATCCCAGTTACTCTTTTTGATATAAGTGGCATAAAAAACGCAGCTGTATTTAGAAGTGCAGATGATTGTGACATTATCAAAAGTGGGACAGAGGGCAGAGAAGTAGTCATAGTTGGAAGTGGACCGATAGGACTAGAACTGCTCGAGACTCTCAACGATATGCCAAACATCAAAGCAATTACTCTACTTGTTAGAGGAAATCATCTCTATAGCAAAGATCTTTCAATAGACTCTATAAAAACCATAGAAGAGTGTTACACAAAAGATGGAAAAATCAGGATGTCTTATGAAGATGAGATAGTTGATGAAGTCATTGAAAATGGTGAGATAGTCTTACTTCAAACTAAAAAACTAAACATCAAAAATCCTTTTTTAATCTTTGGAACTGGAATCAAGCCAAATATAGCTTCATTTAGAGAATCATTAAAGAGCAATAAAGGAATCCTTACAAATCTTAATATGCAGACAGAAGATGAAAGCATCTATGCCGTCGGTGAGTGTGCGGAAGTTGAAGAATTTAGCTTTGTAGCAGGGCATGTTAAAGAGTGTACGATGCAGGCTGATTGTGCCATTTCTCATATAGTAGGCTCTGATGTAAAAGAGTTTGAACTAGGAGTTAGCATCGATATGCTAAAAGTTGGTGAGTTTGACCTTATAGAAGTTAACTCTCCAAAGTTTACAAGTGATTATGAAAAGATTCTTATTACTTCAAAAGAAGATAGCAGAATAGATGAGTATTTTCTCACTAAAGATAAGCTGACTCGGTTCATAGGAATCAACTCAAATGTAGATGTTGGTTATATAGAAACACTAATAAACAGCGGAGAAGAAGTAGATATAAATTATCTTTATCAAAATAGACTTATCGGTGACAGAGGACGACTCCTTTGTAGTTGTGAGCATGTCTATCATCAAGACTTAGTAGATATAGTTACCGAGACAGGAATCAGCTCTTTCTCTGAACTCTCAGACTTCTCGCAAGCGGGTAGGGTTTGTGGAAGGTGTAAGATAATGGTGCAAGACGTTATAAAAGAGTCTCAGCATCTCATAGATCCAAACATGCCTAGAAAAACTCCAGAGGACTTAAAAAGAGAAAAAGAGATAGCAGAGGTTCAAAAGCGCATAGATAAGTTTAATGCACTAAATCCAAGAAACAATCTTACGACTGATAACCTAGAAGCTGCAATGAACTCTTTAGACATAGCAAAGTCAGAAGTAAACAGCTGGGTATCTATGGTTACGGCAAATATGCAACTCCATCCGAATTTCGAGCAGATAGTGGAGGGTGCAGTTTGTGCTCTTAATAAAGTCCCAATTATCTGGTTAGAACTTAGTGACTGTAGCGGAAACTCTGAAGCGTTCATAAAGTCCACAAATCCGGCTATAGAGGATATAATATTTGACTATGTCTCATTAGATTATCATGAGCTACTTATGAGTGCTAGCGGAGATCAAAGTGAGACTATTTTAGAAGATATTATAAAGACTCAAAAGGGTGAATATATACTTATAGTTGAAGGTGCAGTCCCTCTGGCTATGGATGGAAAATATCTTCGCATCGGACCAAAAGGTGAGACAGGTATTGACTTACTTAAAAAGTGTGCAAAAGATGCAGCTCTTGTTATCTCAGTAGGCTCTTGTGCTTTTGATGGCGGTGTAGTAGCAGCGCATCCAAATCCTACAGGTGCTGTAGGTGTTTCTGAGGCACTTCATCGTGATGACATCATAAACCTTTCAGGATGTCCGACAAATCCTACAAACATAGTGGGAACACTGCTTTCATATCTTATGTTTGAAGAGTTACCTCCGCTTGATGAATTTAACCGTCCTTTGTGGGCTTATGAGGGAAGAGTTCATGATAACTGTGAAAGACGTGGTCATTATGAACTTGGTGAGTTTGTCCAAGAGTGGGGAGATATTGGTGCTAAAAAAGGTTATTGTTTATTTGAGATGGGATGTAAAGGACCATATACAAATGTAAACTGCCCGACTAGGAAGTGTAACGGAGTCACTAGCTGGCCTGTTCAAGCAGGACATGGCTGTATGG
>JAQIBW010000112.1 GCA_027858865.1 Sulfurimonas sp.
AAATTAGATATAATCCCCTTTTAAAAACCAAAAATTAAATTTTTAGGATTCATCCGTGAGCCAACAACTAGAAAATATTGAAGAACAATTAGCAAGCCATAAGCTTTCAGAGGAAGATTATACTCATATCAAAGAAATTTTAAAACGTGAACCAAACTTGGTAGAGTTAGGTATTTTCTCAGCTATGTGGAGTGAACATTGTAGTTATAAGTCATCTAAGGTTCATTTGAATGGTTTTCCAACTAAAGCACCATGGGTTATTCAAGGTCCTGGTGAAAATGCTGGGGTAATCGACATTGGTGGTGGATATGCAGCTGTATTTAAGATGGAGTCACATAACCATCCAAGCTTCATAGAACCGTATCAGGGTGCTGCTACTGGTGTTGGTGGAATAATGCGCGATGTATTTACAATGGGTGCTCGTCCTGTTGCAAACTTAAATGCTCTTAGATTTGGTAACATTTTAAATGATGATAAAACTGCTGCTCATCAACGCTATTTAGTGCGTGGTGTTACTGAGGGAATCGGTGGTTATGGAAACTGTATGGGTGTTCCAACTATTGGTGGAGAAACAAGTTTTGATGAGTGTTACAATGGAAATATCCTTGTAAATGCCTTTACTCTTGGTATTGCAAAATCTGATGAAATTTTTTATGGTAAAGCTGAAGGTACTGGAAATCCTGTAATGTATGTTGGTGCAAAGACAGGAAGAGATGGACTTGGTGGAGCCGTAATGTCATCTGATAGTTTTACTGAAGAGTCAAAATCTCTTCGTCCAACTGTTCAAGTTGGTGACCCCTTTACAGAGAAACTGTTATTAGAAGCTTGTTTAGAACTTTTCAAGACGGATTATGTTATCGGTATTCAAGACATGGGTGCTGCCGGTCTTACATCTTCTGCATTCGAGATGGCTGGACGATCTGGATCTGGAATGATTATGCATCTAGATAAAGTTCCAGCTCGTGAAGAAAATATGACTCCTTATGACTTTATGCTTTCAGAGTCTCAAGAGCGTATGCTTTTATGTGCTAAAAAAGGTTCAGAGCAGGCTATTATAGATATTTTTGAAAAATGGGACCTAGATGCTGCTGTAGTTGGTGAAGTTACAGATACTGGAAATATGGAACTATTTTGGCATGGTGAGAAGTGTGCAGAGGTTCCAGTTGACCCGGTTAGTGAAGAAGCCCCTGTATTGAACCGTCCTATGAGTAAACCTGCATATTTAGATGCCCTTCATAGTGTTACTATAAATGATTTTGATAAAGTCTCAAATCAAGAAGCATTTGAGACATTGACTAAGTCTATGGAAGTTGTAGACAAGGCTTGGATTTATACTCAGTATGACTCTATGGTACAGACTAATACTATCAAAAACGGCGGTATGCTAGATGCATCTGTTATTCGTGTAAAAGAAAATGGAAAAGCGTTAGCAATGTCGGCAGATTGTAATGTACGTTATTGCTACATTGATCCTAAAGGTGGTGGAGCAGCTGCTACTATAGAAGCTGGTAGAAACGTAGCTATGAGTGGTGCTAGACCTTTAGCTATTACAGATTGTCTTAATTTTGGTAACCCTGAAAATCCAGAAGTTATGTGGCAGTTTGGCCAAGCATGCGAGGGTATTAAAGAAGCATGTACTGAGTTAAATACACCAGTAATCGGTGGAAATGTATCGTTGTACAATGAGACAAACGGTGTTTCAGTTTTTCCAACTCCATCAATAGCTACTGTTGGTGTTAATGATGATCAAAACAATGTTTTAATGTCTAGTTTCCAAGGCGCTGGTAATGCACTTTATCTTGTAGGTGAGTCAAAATCAGAGTTTGGAGGATCCCTTTATATGAAAGAAATCTGTCACACTGTTGCTGGAATAATACCTGAAATCAACTATAAAAATGAGCTTGCTCTTTGGGATTTAGTAATTGAAGGTAACAAAAAACACTTACTAGAATGTGCTAAAGATGCAAGTTCTGGTGGTGTAGCAATCGCACTGGCTAAAATGTCTGCAACAAGTGGTCTTGGCTGTGACGCCCAGATGACAGTTGAAGATGAGCGAGACATATTTGCTGAGTCTATGAGTAGAGCTATCATAGAAGTTAAACCACAAAATCAAGAAGCTTTCGAAGCAATGTTAGATGAGTCAATGGCGTGTGAGAAGATTGGTACTGTTGGTGGAGAGAGCATTAAAATTAATGATGTTACTATGAGTATGGCTGAGTTGCAAGATAACTACTTCAATACATTTAAAAAAGTTATTGAGAGAGATTTATAGAGAGTTAACAAACTCTTTGTAAATTTACATACCAGTCATCGTTAAAGTATCTTTGAGTGTTAGATAGTTTTATATCTACATAATCATCATATACTTTAAGTGACTCTATACAATCTTGGGGAACTTCTAAATCTTCTATAACGTATTCTTCAACTAAATTTTTATTCAAATTATTATCGTAATCTAGATCTAGATAATCAGTATGTATTTTAAACTCTCTAGTTTTCATTTAGTACACTTCCTTGGTTTTGATTGTGTAATAATAATGCATAGATATTTCAAAATGGTTACATCAAGTGTTCCTTTTCATACAAGGCGAGTATCTTCTAAAACTATACTTTTACTTTTTGTTCGCAAAAAGTAATAAAAACTCTTGCAACGGCTTCGAGCCTGACTTCGTAAGGTTCCCAAAAAAACATCAAACAAATCCCAAAAAACTCAATACTCAAAACTCACTTCGTTCAAAAAGTTGAATTTTCTT
>JAQIBW010000082.1 GCA_027858865.1 Sulfurimonas sp.
ATTATAATTCCTGCATGTCTCTTTTTGAAGCCTGTTTTAAAAAAAATTAAGTCTCCCTCTTTTGTAGAGTTTTTACTTATGAGGTAACCTTCTTTTACTTGATTCTTTGTAGTTCTTGGCAGATCTATATGAAAAGCATCTCTATAGACTATCTGTACAAGTGATGAACAGTCTAACCCATCTGTATCTATACCACCATATTCGTATGGGGTCCGATACCATTTCTTATACTCATTATATAAAGCTGTTGTTATCCAGTTTTGTTTTTTAGGTTTGTATGAAGGATCTGCTTTTGGCTTTGAAGTTAAATTTTGAAGCTTCTTAGGTTTTGAGTGTTGCCTGTAATGTTTAGTGGAGCATCCGCTAAAAAGAAGTAAAACAGAGATAATAAGAGTTATGCGTATCATCTCTTTTTCACTTTAAGAGTTGATCTTTATAATGGCATTTGAGAAAACAACACCATCTACACCCAGGATAGCTAGTTCTTCGATTTCATCTTCATCAGTGATATGAATAAGAATTTTTGCATCAAAGAGATAGTTATTTGCTATGTTTTGTGCTGTTTTTGCAAGCTCTTTTGGCACTACAATAAAGGTAGCATCAAGTGAAGAAGCGTAAATTATCTCAGTAACATTAACAGCTCCAAGGGCTAAAGTAACACTGTTTGAAGTTGCATGATTGATTATTTCTAAATTATCTTCGCTAAAATCTAGGTAAATTGTCCCATTGCATGGAGTGTTTTGTATAGCTTCTATATTTGACACATGGTAGAAGCTCTCACTCTCTATAAATCTATGTCCATATATATACATTATGACTTCTTTAAACACTCTTGCGAGCAGTAGTATTTATTATTACTAAGTATTGTATCATCAACTTCACAGTAGATGCCACACTTTTCACACTCGACCATGTCATTACTTTGTACTTCTTCTTCGCTTTTTTTCTGGGTAGAATCTTTTTTGTTTTGTCTAACTGCCGGTCTTTTCTTTATAAATATAAAGTATACAACTACAATAAGTCCAATAACTACAATCCATTGTGGTGACATTAATCTTCTCCAATAAGTAAATAGTGTCTATTTTTAGTTTTAATTATTTTATGTTTCATACTATCATCTACTTCATCATAAACTCTCTCACCTTTATAAAAAAGTAGTTTTGAGTTTTCATCGCGAAAGTTTTCACTTAAACTTAGTAGCATCTTAGTGTCTGTAACTGCTCTTGAAGTCACAATGTCAAATATCTCATCTTCCATTTCTTCTACGCGTTTTTTTACAACTCTAACATTATCAAGACCCAAATCAGCCTTTATAAACTGTAAAAAACTGGCTCTTTTTGCCAGTGGTTCTACTAGAGTTACTTTTGTATCAGGAAGAGCAAATGCTAGTATCATACCTGGAAAACCGGCACCGGTACCTATATCTAACAGAGTATTGGCTTTTGGTAAGAAGCTAACGGGGAAAACTGCATCATATATAAACTCATCGATTGAGTTTTCATCTTTTGCACCAGTCATATTATGGATTTTATTCCATTTAAATAGATGCTCTTTGAATTTTTGTACATTATAAAAAAAGTCGTCTGGCAATGTAATATTGTCTTGAGAAAGTGTAGCTTTTAAGTCCACTAAAATATCCTTTTAAAAGGATATTTTATCTAAATTTGCTTTTATTATGAGAACATCTTTTTCATAGCTGCAAAAAACACTTTAAATAGACCTCTATTTCCAACTAAATCGTTTACAAAATCATCGTAAGTAGTCCTATTTTCTTCTAAAAATTCACGCAGATATTTTTCACTTGCTTGCATACCGCCTTCTTTCTCTATCTCTAAAAGTTTTGCATAGATAGGAATCATAGCATCAATAGCTTGTTCAGGTGCGGCTTTTCTAAAAGCAGTGTGAGAGATTATCTCATGTGTAATTGGGTCAATTTTTGGTTCAAAATCTGTCACAACCCAGTAGTAACTTCCATCTTTTGCTAAGTTTTTAACAACAGCCATAAAATTTTTACCCTGTTTAATTCTGTCCCACATTAGTTTAAACGCAACTTTTGGCATATCTGGATGTCTTACAATTGAATGTGGTTGGCCGATAAGTTCAGATTCTGAGTAACCTGATATTTCAAAAAAATAGTCATTCCCGTACTCGATAATCCCTTTTGCATCTGTTTTTGAGACTATATATCTTTTTTGGCTAAGTTTTATTTCATTATTTTTAGGCTCAGGATGTGTCACTTAAATGTCCTTAAAAAGTTATAAAACAATTATATACTTATTTTATTAATTTTATGTAATAATGTGATAAATTTAATCAGAGTATTAAAAATGGACAAAACAAAAACACTGGAATCAATTCAAAATGCAAGAAGAGCTCATGAGGCTCAGATGAGTAAAATAAAAGCAACTATTGACGGTGATAAAGTAAATAATCCAACTGCGGTTGCAAAGACTAAATGTGCTTTTGGTAAGTGGTTATACGATGATGAAAATCATTTGCGAGATATTTTAGGCTCACTATTTTATGACAAAATAGAAGTATTACATGCCAAGTGGCATAATGAGTATTTTAAACTATTTGAGATATTTTTTAAAGAGCAGAAAAAAGGTTTTTTCACAAAAATCTTTGGATCGGCTAAGATAACAGAGATGGAAGTGGACAGGGCAAAACTTTATTACTCTGAACTTGAAGTAACTACACAAGAACTTTTAAAGGCTTTAGGCTCTTCTGAGAGAAGAATCAGTGCCTTACCGGAGTCAAAGTTTTACTGGAGAGAAAATGTATGATGTTGATTTAACTAAAGAGCAGTATGAAGAAGCAATTAAAATTTATAAAGAAGGTTTGGCACTTGAAGTGTATCAAGCTGAGCTTATCAAACTTCAACAACATATTGAGCGAAATAAACTAAAACTGATTATCTTATTTGAAGGCCGTGATGCAGCTGGTAAAGGTAGTGTAATAGGCAGTGTAAGCCGTTATATGAATCCTAAGCATTACAGAACCGTTGCTCTTGGTCGTCCTTCTGAAGAAGAACGGACTGAATGGTATTTTCAATGATATATAAAGAACTTTCCTCATGGCGGTGAACTTGTTTTGTTTGACCGTAGTTGGTATAACAGAGCGATGGTTGAGCCTATTTTTAATTTCTGCTCAGACAAAGAATATGAATTATTTATGAAAGATGTTGTTCCTTTTGAAGAGTCTTTAGTTGATAATAATACTGTTTTGATAAAACTTTACTTTAGTGTAAAAAAAGAGAGACAGGCAGAGAGGTTTGAGCAACGTCGAAGTGATCCGTTAAGACAATGGAAACTAAGTGAAATTGACTTACAGGCTCAGAGCATGTGGGATCAATTTACGCAAAAAAAATATGAAATGCTACTAAGAACTAGCAAAGAAAAAACTCCTTGGCATATAATACGTTCAAGCGACAAACATAAAGCTCGACTCGAAACAATAAAGCTAATTTTAAATCAAATAGATTATGAAGGAAGATGCAGAAGTTTAGAATATAAACCAGATCCTAAAATAGTATTTTCAGCACAAGAAGAGTTGAAGTTAATGAAAGAACATGAAGAACAAAGATTAGAAAATGAATGATACATTAAAAAAGTATAGAGGTTTTTTAGACACTCTTAAACACTTAATACGTAAACCGTCAGTGGTTGGAGCAGAGCATCCATTTTTTCTTTCACTCAAACGCGAACTTGATGAACTTGGAATAAAGACTACCCTCTATGAAGGTATTTTAGTAGCTCAGGGAAGTGAGCCAGATAGAGGGATGCTCTCTGCTCACATAGATAGACATGGTTTAATCTGTACAGGTCCAAACGAGTTTCAATATGCTGCATATATGACGCAAAATCGTGGCGATTTGACCGGAGACTCTTTTTCTGAACAAACTTACATGGATATAGTAGGAAGATTTAAAGAGCAAGTTGTACAAGCCTATGAGCCATGGTCTGGGAGCTACTTAGGACTCGGTACTATTGATAACGCATATATATGTGAACGAAGAAAAAATCTTGTTTTTGAAGTAAAAGGATTAGAGCATCTGATGCCTGGAACGCCTGTCGCATTTGTTGATACTCTTACCAACAAAGGCGGTTTTTTATCTGCTCAACTTGATAATGTCCTTAGTGCAGCAGTTATTGTTCACTTATACCAAAGCGGGTACAAAGGAACAGCCTTTTTTACAGCTCAAGAAGAGTCAGGAAAGAGTTGGCGTTTTTTACTAGAGTGGTTTCGAAGATTTGATACAAATACGGACCAGCTCTTAGTCCTTGACACAAGTCCGTATCCTACCCGTGAGATTGCACAGCTACAAGATATTGTTCTTCGAAATCGTGATGCCAATGCAGAGTTTGATTCTCCTTTGACTAAAATGATTGAGGAGTTATGTAAAAAGAATGAAATTAAGTACAGCTTTAAAGACATTTATCTCCAAGAGCAAAATGAGCAGTTAAAAGAACAAGGACTGCCAATAAAGTCACTAGGAAGCACGGAGATGGGAAGACTTATATCATCTACTCAAGGCAGTATTCAAGGCACAACACTTCAAATACCAACAACAGGGTATCACACAACCTCTGAAACAGCATCTATTAAATCGGTTGCAAGTATGTTAAAAATACTTAAAGAGATGTATGTAGATGAGTGATTTTATTACAACAACATGTTAAGAAAAAATATTTAACAAGTTGTTGGCAAAATAGAAAGATTTTACTAATAACTACTTAGATTTGCCTTCGTTTTTTTCTGAAGATTCAAGACACTTATCGTAGTTTAGATCACAAGCTTTAAAACATTTTGCAGACTCATTTTCTAAAGCTTCACATTTTTCCATACACAAATTGTACGTATTATCGCATTTTTCCTCTTTACTAATTTCTTCTGCGTTTAGTGAAGAGAAAAGTAACATCATCACAAGAAAAGTTTTTAATGCATTGAATAATTTCATATATTCCAATCCTTTATATTAATTTTAATATTTTAATAAGATTGTTTTGTTAGGATAATGTTACGGTTTTATAGTAAGCTGTAACTAAAAATAATCCTGAACGAAACAATATCAACATGTGTTTAACGGGTATCTCTCAATACAGCTTTGCGGTTCATATTGAGGGAAATGATATACTAAATTTTCTATTTCGCACAGAAATTATACTCCTA
>JAQIBW010000176.1 GCA_027858865.1 Sulfurimonas sp.
ATACTGCAAACTACAAGCCCATTTCACTCATTATGCCATACCGAGTTTCAACATACAACTGGAAGTACAAACTCCACCCTATTTTTGATATGAATATGCCAGAAGGGTATCTTTTTGAAATTTTTAAAAAATATCTTTCAAAAGAATATGGTTATATAGATGATTTTCTTATATTTTCTCATCTTTGCGGAAACATTGAAAGTAGACTAACTTATAAGAGTTGGAGTAGTAAAAATGAATTTATCTCTTTAGATATTGATGAGATCTTAAACAACGACACTCCTGACACTTTTTCAAAAATTATCACTACATTTTTAACTAAAAACGCCATCTCCGGAGTTCAGCCAAAATCTCTTGCATTGCTGAGCGATAAAGAGAGTTTGACAACGAAAGAGTATATAATAAAAACTTGGGGAGAGGAATACTCTGAATTGGCCTTAAATGAGTATTTTTGTCTTAAAGCAGTTGAAAAATCGGGGGTACTTATCCCAAATATAAAGCTCTCAAAAAACAATAAATTTTTACTTGTTGAGCGATTTAATTATGATAAAACGACAAATAAGTTTTTAGGTTTTGAGGAGATTTTAGTGCTTCTTGGAAAAAATAAAGATAAAAAATATAGCGGAAGCTATGAGCAAGTGGTTAAAGTTGTCTATAGCGTTACAACCAACAAAGTTGACTCTATGAAAGCACTTTACAAAACAATAGTCATGAATTATCTGCTTAAAAATGGCGATGCACATTTGAAAAACTTTGGAATATTGTATGATGAAGAGTTGAAAAATATTTACTTTGCACCTGCGTATGACATTGTAAATACTGTAGTCTATTTCTACAAAGACAGACCGGCTTTAAGTATGTTTGGCAAAAAAATGTGGTGTGGGAAAAAAGAGCTTTTAAAATTTGGAATTGAGTTTTGCTATTTTACATCTTCTGAAGTAAATGCACTTTATGAAGTTTGTTTAGAAGCACTTAAACAAAGCATTAGAGAGCTTGAGGCTTATCTCTTAACAAATAAAGACTTTGAAGATATTGGTTCTAAAATGCTAGATATTTGGAAGCTTTCTTTGGATGAAAAAACTTACAAGGAGATACCAGTTGAAGTTATACGAAATTGGGAAAAAGATTAAAAACTTAAGAAAAGAAAAAAAACTCACGCAACAAGAACTGGCAAAACAAGCTGACATTAGCCGAGTGACACTTGGTAAAATAGAGCGAGGCGAACTTGGCTCAGTCTCCGTAAAGACGCTTGATGTCATTCTTTTTAGTCTTGGATTTGAGATAGAGTTTAAAAACACAAGCGGATTTGGATTGCCTGTTTTGGAACAGAATATTTGATATAATTAAACTCAGAATAAACATAATTTCTAGACAAAAGAGGGTGGGGAATGCAAACTAAAGATTCAAAAGTCATAGCCATAAAGCAAGCCGCTGCATTTAGTATAGATTTGATTTTAGTATCTTTACCGCTTATAGTGGCCCCAAGTTTAGAAAGTTTTCCTATTTTTGCATTTTTATGGTTCGTTTATATCCCTTTTTCAGAATTTTATTTTTCTCAAACAATAGGTATGAAGATAGTAGGCACACATATTTTTCACTCGTTTAAAGAAAAAAGTCACATAAAATTAGGAACTGCTTTACGAAGACAAATAGCAAGAGTTAGTATTATGTGGGGAGCTATTGGATGGTTATTTCTATTTTTAGGTAGGCAGTATGTTAATGACTATGTAATAGTAGATAAAAACCACTATTCTATAGAACCTAGTGAAGATGGATGGATTGAAACACATAAAAATAATGAATATAAAGTCATCTTCTTTGTTATTGTATTGATGTTTATTGCATCTGCGATTATAAAGTAAGAAATGGATGTTTTTTAAAAAAGAAAATATAGAATATAAACTAAAAAATGACTTTTTCTCTAGTTTCCAAGTTGTACTTGGGAATTTATATATTAGTACATTTTGTTATTGATGTAGGCATTCCAAAGTGAAACTTTGGAACGAGGAAAAGCTATGAATGTTACACAGTCCCTATCTTGGAAGCATACATCCATATTGCTAGTACAGCGGTAACTGCACTCCAGTATTGCAGTGGAATCCAAAACAAAGAATGTACACCTTTGAGTTCTATTTCTTGATTGTTTTCAGGGTCAATTAAGATTTTCCCCGGCTTATTATTTAACTTGCTGCCAACAACAAATACAACTGGAGATGACAACAATAATGCTAAAGGCATAGCCCAACTGGCACTCTTGTAAAAACCAGCGCCAAAAACTGAATCACTCACAATCTCCATCAATAAAGCGAATAAAAGTGGAATTATAAACGCCAAAATCCCCCAGCCTTTCCAAATCAACATGAATCTCCTTTTTATTATTGTTAGTCCCAATTAGCCAAGCACTTAATTAAAAATATCCCGACATGCGGAACTTATCAGCATGAGGTAGTTTATATGGTTTATGCTTTAATATTTATAAAAAGATTTCTCACACAAATCTGTTTTTACTGTCTTTATGAAGTTTTTTGTTTTTATAAGTTAGAATAGATAAAAATTACTGGTACAAAGTTATCTACTTTGCACTTATTTTTATATTTATTTTATCTGAAGTTATGAAGTGAGATGCATATGTTTTTTAAAAAAGAAAATATAGAATATAAACTAAAA
>JAQIBW010000175.1 GCA_027858865.1 Sulfurimonas sp.
GTATCTATCTGATAGCCATAAAGGTTATAAACTTATAGAAATACATCAAAAAAAAGCTAAGTTCCAAAAAGGCATAAACTATTACTGGGCATTTCTAAACCCTGATGATGAAAAAGGATTTAAAAAAAATATTAACCCATCTAACACAGGATCTACTACAAATCAATCATCTAGTATCAAAACAACAACTGCAAAAAAAATGTTTGAAGAGATAAAATTTAAAAATGGCAAGTATTATATTCCTCAAGATTTGCTTCATGAGTACTCAGATGCAAGTAAATTTGCTACGACTATTAGAGTGCAGGTCTATAGTATAAACAATGCTATAAGTTTTAAAGTCACTAGTATTAAGCCATCATCTATATTTAACAAGCTTGGAATAAAACAAGGAGATATGATAGTAAGAATGAATAATCTGCCTTTTACTTCACCATCTCAACCCATAAAACTTTTTCAAAATCTCAAAAATCTTAAACAGTTAGAACTTACCGTACAAAGACATGGTAAAACAAAGGAATTAAAATATGAAGTATATTAAAATAGGATTAGCACTTGCTGTTATATTTAGTACATTAGTTGCTAAAGAGATAACTATTAACTTCCAAAGTACCCCAATTATTGATGTAATCAAGTTTGTTGCAACTAAGACTAAAAAAAACATACTTATAAATGAAGCCATAAGTGGAAATGTAAACTTTTTAAGCAATAAACCTATTGATGATAGTGAGCTACTCCCGCTTCTTGAGCATATTCTAATGGTAAAAGGTTATACTCTTTCTGAGAGTTCAAAAGGTTATATTGAGATAGTTAGAGCTGCAACAGCAAGTAAAAATGTCTCCCTTGATAGCAAAAGTGATATTGGTATGCAAATGATTATATTACGACCTAAGCATAGTAAGGCATCTGTTGTCTCAGCAAAGATAAAACACCTTGCAAGTCAATATGCACTTATAACTACTGATGATACTATGGGACTAATTTTAGTAAGTGATTATCCACAAAACATAAAAAAAATGAACAAACTTTTACAACTCTTTGATACTGACCGAAAAAGAGATATTCAGCGCATAGAACTTAAACAGTACAATGTAAAAATTGCACTACCAAAACTAAAAAGTATTTTTGATGCAACAACAGATAGCTATAAAGATGAAATAAAACTTATGGAAGATGAGTACCAAAATGCTATCTGGATTTCGGCTAACTCAGAAGATATTCAAAAAGCTGTAAATTTTGTAAAAGCTTTTGATTTACATGGTGAAGACTCAGCTAAAATGGATACAAAAATACTTTTTTTACAAAACGCAAATGTTGAAGACATAGTAGTAACCGCTCAAGAAATTGCAAAATCAAAAGATACCAATAGCCCTATAAAAAGTGTAATTACCTCAAACAAAGAGCTAAATGCCATCATAATTAGTAGCACGGTAAACCAAATTAAAGAACTTACTGATCTTATAAAAAAGTTAGATATTGAAAGACGACAAGTGTTTGTAAAAGTAAATATTTACGAAGTAAGTGACAGTGCAGTTGAGAATATGGGCATAAAATGGGGACTTGGCGGTGGTGGAGTAATTGGTGATACAATTGCAACAGCAGAGGTAAGCATGGGAGGAAGTGCTTTTGCCTTGCCCAAAGTATTAGCAAATAATATTGACTTTGGAAGTGTTAGTAAAGGTGTAGCCATTGGCGCAACTATTGATTTTCTTAAAACTCAAGGAGCGGCCACTATTATATCTGAGCCTGACCTTTTAAGTATAAATAATATTAAATCAACCATATATGTGGGGAAAACACAGTCTATCTTAACATCTGATTCTACTGGTTCAAGCACCTTAGACACAACAAGAAACAGTTATACCAGAGAGGATATAGGTCTTACCCTTGAAATTACTCCGCAGATAGCTGATGAAGATAATGTAGTACTAAAAATTATGATAAATGTTGAAGATATTGATAAGTCAACTGAAGGTACAGATAAACCAACAACAACAAAACGAAAAGTTGATACCTCAGCAATTATACAGAGTGAGGATAGTATTATCATCGGTGGACTCATAAGAAATACATATAGTAAAAATGAAACAAAAGTTCCTTTCTTTGGTGACATACCATTTCTTGGTGGACTTTTTAGAAGTACAAGTGAAAATAATGACAAAATATCTACTATTATGATAGTTACGCCATAC
>JAQIBW010000041.1 GCA_027858865.1 Sulfurimonas sp.
AGTAAGATGTCATTATAACTGTATCCATAAGCCATATTTACTAAGATTAAACATAAGAAGATTATTTTTTTCATTAAAATTTCTTCTTTAGAGTTATAAGGAAGTTTCGACCTTCTTGCTCATAATCTTGTGAATATGTATTTGGTGGAGACGGATACTTCACGGTTGCATCAAATATATTTTTTAGACTAAGGGCTATCACATAGTCATACTTCTTATTTCTGTAGTTAAGAGATGAGTCTAGAGTATAGTACGCATCCAACTTATCTCTATTATCACCGGATACTCTCTCTTTTGAACCAACATACTTTGCAACACCGCTAAGTGATAAAGAACTACTGAGATCATATATATAATAGCCTTTTGCTAAATGGTTTGCAACATTAGGGAGTGACTCACTTTTATCTTCATCTTTAATATATGAAGTTCCAGTTACATAAGAGTAGTTAAGATATAGCTGATCTGAAGATGTAAGATTACTTTTAAATTCAAATTCAAATCCATAAATATCAGTATCTACAACATTTCTATACGTAGGGTATGCTGCAGTATTATATATTTGGTCTTTATGCATTAAATAAAAAACATTTGTTTGCAAGTATGCATCACTTGAAAGTTTTTTGATATAAGCAAGTTCAAAAGCATCTACTTTTTCAGGTTCTAAATTAGTACTTCCAACCCTAGCCAGATTGTTCATTGTGTACATTTCTTGCCATGAAGCATTTCTATGAGAACGACTATATATTGCTTTGAAAATATTATTAATATTATGTTGATATACCATAGAAACTCTTGGTTCGATACCTGCTGTTGTATATGTATTTTCTTCATAGTTAAAGCCATAGATAAAGCTAAGGCTGTTGCTATATAGAAATTCATCTTGTAAGGATACAACTAAAGTGTTACGCTTTGCATTTTTGTCAAAAAATGGCAAGGTATCAGTATAATCAACAAGTCCTGCATCTCCAGTTGTTCTGTTTGATAGCTTTGAGGTCATATCAATTGTTTCTTCATTGGTAAAACGATACCCAAGGGTAATTAGATGCTTATCTATGCCTTTGTATTTAATGTAAAATGATTGATATAACTCTCTTTGTTCAGCGAAGTGTTTGCTATATACACCGTTAGAAAAAAGAGTTGGACCGGATAGTATAGTGTTATCAGGGGCTAATTTTGCCTTAGAATCAAAAGCATTGTATTTGATACCTGCTTTAACATCAACAGCATAGTCGTTGATATCTTTGTTATAGCCAAGTTCAAGATAGTAATTTGGAAGTTTTACTCTGTCACTATCTTGAGGTAAAGCAAGATTTACACCATACGCACTACCTTGAGTATGCTCATGAATCCTTGCTTTAACTGATATGTCTTTATATTTTATATTTAGACCAAGAGAGTATTCTTTTAGCCATACCGGGGCATCTCCTGTTTGAGAACGTGGTATATTTACAGCACCAAGTGCTCCTTGTGAAAGACCGTCTGGACCTGCGTATAGCTTTTTATCATCTTGTTGATAATAAAAGTCTGTAAAAACTTTTAAGTCTTCACTTTTGAAGTTTTTAACAAATCCACCCATCATATAGTCAGATGAACCATATTTAAAAACAAGTTTATCATTGTTCTCAAAGTTTTTAAAGTCTTCGGCATAAGTTATGACATGGATAGAACCTGCATAAGCATTTACTCCATCTGTCTTACTCCCAGGTCCTCTGGTAACTTCGATGCGTTTAATCATCTCTATCGGAAATGATAGATATTCAAAATAAGCATCGAAAAATACACTGTTAACAAGTACATTATCAATGAAAAGTTTTGATTGACCATAAGCAAGAGGATTAGATCCTCTAAAAACAGGTGTTTGATTGTTGAAATTATCTGTAGCCATATCTACGCCAGGAACTAAAATAAGTGCTTCTTTAAGGTTTAAAACCCCTAGCTTCTCTAATTCTTTACCTTTAAATACAGAAATAATATACGGCTGGTAGTGCTCATTTTGTTTAGTCACTGTTGCAACTTTACTAAAATGTTCCATTTCATTTGAAATAGAATCTAGTAAAGTTTCTGTCTGGGCATTTAGG
>JAQIBW010000230.1 GCA_027858865.1 Sulfurimonas sp.
ACAACTAGGAACAAGGCCTGGTGTGCAAATTCCAAATCCAAAGATTTATGAACATCTCGGCGAAGAGGGAATGAGAAAAATGGTTTCAGACCACTATGACATCATGGTACAAAGCTCCATAAAAGGGCTATTTCCTCCTACGAAAGAGGGACTTGAAAAAGCTAAACAACACTCGGCAAATTTTCTTATACAAATAAGCGGAGGGCCTCGGTTTTATGAAGTAACTCGTGGAGAGCCGATGATGGTTGGTCGTCATTCACCTTTTAAGATCACTCAGGAAGCTAGAATCGTATGGCTAGAATCGTATATACAAGTTTTACAAAAGCTTGATATGAGTGATGAACTTAAACAATCATATTGGGACTACATAAATATTTTTTCTATTTGGATGATGAATTCACATGAAGATTAAATAAGAAAGGAAATTTCTTTCCTTTCTTATTTTAATGTTTTAAATAGTTCTCCATTTTGCTGGACCAGTAGTGTGAATAGACTCACCAGAACTATCAACTGCTACAGTTACAGGCATATCTTTTACTTCAAATTCATATATAGCTTCCATGCCAAGCTCTTCAAAAGCAACAACTTTAGATTTTTTGATTGATTGGCTTATGAGGTATGCCGCACCTCCAGTTGCTATTAAGTAGATTGAACCATACTCTTTTATAAGGTCGATTGTTGGCTGTTTTCGCTCAGCTTTTCCTATCATTCCAAGTATGTTTATCTCCATCATATCTTTAGTGAACTTATCCATTCTTGTTGAAGTTGTTGGGCCTGCAGGTCCTACTGCTTCATCACGAACAGGATCAACCGGTCCTACATAATAGATAAGTTTATTTTCTAAATCAACTCCATTTGGAAGTGCTTTTCCAGCATTTTTGTACTCAACAATTTTTTTATGAGCTGCGTCACGGGCAGTTAAAATCTTTCCTGAAAGTAAAAGTGTATCTCCTGATTTAAATTGAGATAAATTACCTTTATTTAAATCATCAATATTTACTCTTTTTATGCTATCCATAGGAAGTTGTATATCTGGCCATAAATCCAAATCAGGCTTTTCAAACACTGCTGGACCATCACCTTTTAAAGAAAAATGTATATGACGAGTCGCCGCACAGTTTGGTATCATAGCTACAGGAAGAGATGCCGCGTGACAAGGATAATCCAAAATCTTAACATCTAAAACAGTAGTAATTCCGCCAAGTCCTTGAGCGCCAATTCCTACTTTATTTATATCTTCATATAGTTTAAGTCGCAGCTCCTCAAGAGCATTTTGTGGCCCTCTTTGCTTTAGTTCATGAATATCTACATGACCCATAAGTGCTTCTTTTGCCATTAGCATTGACTTTTCAGGATTTCCACCGATTCCAATTCCTAAAATCCCTGGAGGACACCAGCCTGCACCCTTATTTCTTACATTTTCCATAACCCAGTCATAGACAGAATCACTAGGATTTAATACTGTAAACTTAGATTTGTTTTCACTTCCCCCGCCTTTGGCAGCAACTGTGATTTCGACCGTATCGGAGTTATCAACGCTATAGTGGATAACAGCTGGAGTATTGTCTTTTGTGTTTACTCTTTTGCCTGCAGGGTCACTAACTATAGAATATCTGAGTTTATTTTCAGGGTCTTTATAACCAAGAGCAACACCCTCATTGATGATATCTTCCAACTCTTTTTCTAAATCTAAATCAGCTTTTAAACCGACTTTGATAAAAACATTAACTGAACCAGTATCCTGACACAAAGGTCTATGGCCCATAGCACACATTTTTGAGTTTATAAGTATCTGTCCTATTGCATTTTTTGCTGATTCAGATTTTTCAACATTATATGCCTCTACCATTCCCTCTACAAAATCTTTTGGATGATAGTAAGAGATATACTGAAGTGCATCAGCAATACTCTCTCTTATGTCGTCTTGTGTGATTTTTCCCATCAAATTCTCCTATTAAGTTTTATAAATTATATCTGAAAAAAAAGACTTTTTTAGGATATAATTCTTAACTAATGTGTAAAGTCAGTTTTAAAAAAAGAGAGGAAAATTTATGATTTTAAATTATGACGAAGTAAATGATTTAGATAGATATAAAATTATGTCTGATACAGTAATCCCAAGACCTATCGCGTGGATAGTAACCGAAGATGATGGCGTTATAAATGCAGCCCCATTCTCATTCTTCATACCACTCTCAAGCAATCCAGCGACTCTTATAGTTTCCATAGGTCAAAAAATTCCAGGAGTTCCTAAAGACAGCTTAGCAAATATCTTAAAAACTAAAAAAGCAACTATCTGTTTTGTAAACAAAGACAACTTAGAAAAGATGAAACTGTGTGGGACTCCTTTAGAT
>JAQIBW010000204.1 GCA_027858865.1 Sulfurimonas sp.
AGATTAGTTTGTGCTATAAATTAGTATATTTGAAGGATATTTTTTTGCTAATAAAAGTACCTAATAGAAGCAAACCCATACACCCCAGACGCTTCTATTTCTTTAACCTGTCTTGAGTCAACTATCCCCCCAAGAGCAAAAACTTTTATCTCACACTTTTGTAAAAGATTTTTTAAATCTTCTATACCTTTTGGTTCACCCTTTAGAGGAGATGCAAAAATGGGACTGTATGTAACAGCATCTGCTCCAAAAGACTCAGCCTTTAAAACTTCCTCATGAGTATGAGTACTAATAATAACTTCCAAACCAAGCTCTTTTGCTTTTTTTATATCATCAAACTGAGTTGATGTAAGATGCACACCGCTTGCTTCTAAACTTTGTGCTAGTTCAACATTTCTATGTATAAAGCTTTTGATAGTTGCAAACTGTTTACATACTTCTACAAAATGAGCTGCTTGTATATCGTAGTTTGGGTTTGATTTATCTCTATACAGAGCGTAAGTTGGTACGTGCTTGCTAAACTGCTCATGCACGATGTTTCGAAAGATGGCAGGTGTATCTGTATAGAACTCTTTTGAGGTTATAAGATACTTCTGCATCCTTATCTCAAAAGAGGATTTGCATCTGCTTTAGCAGGAGATGCAAAGTTCACTTTTTTAGCTTCCTCACCACTTCTATATCTATCTGCAACTCCGCTTACATGATAAGCTAAACGGTTTAGTAAGTAGAGTTCATCGCCACTATATTTCTTCTGTGCCTCGGCTATGAAGTTTTTTAAAAACTCTATACTATCTTTCTCATCATCAAACTCTATGCTCTTTACGATATCCATAATCTCATCATACTCTTCATCACAAGAGTCTAAGAAGTCGTATGAAAGGTCTATAGTTTTCATAGTGTCCAAAGATGACGAAAAGTTAAAATGGTTATATAACATACAACCTACAAAGTATTCAATATCTGAACTTTCAAACTCAGAATATTGTTTTTCTTCATCAAGAAAATGCTTATGCCAAATTTCTAAAATTTTTTCTGTTTTTTCTGTTTTTTTAATCATGCGTTATTATACCCTATAGCAATTAATAGAGCTTTTAGTGACACATAAGTGACACATTTTATTATGAATGTTTAACTCATCTTCTATTAAACTTCTCATTACCAATTAAAGGGGCATTCACTATGGTTGAAAATATTCTAAAAAGAAACGGCACACACAGAGAGTTTTTATCTTACAAGATTGAAGATGCGATTAAAAAAGCTTTTAAAAGTGAGCATATCACATATGATAGCTCTATATTTTTTAATGTACTTGATCGCCTAAAAACCAAGCGTGTTGTAGCTGTTGAGGATATCCAAGATGCTATCGAAAAAGAGCTTTACAAAGGAAGATACTTTGAAGTAATGCGCTCGTTCATCCTTTATAGACACATGCACAAGATGCAAAGAGATAATATGCTTGATGAAGATACAACGTATATAAACTCAACTCAAACCATAGAAGAGTATATCAGCAAAACTGACTGGAGAATCAAAGCAAATTCTAACACAGGTTACTCAAATGCGGGACTTGTAAATAACACTGCAGGAAAAGTTATAGCTAACTACTGGCTAGATAAAATCTACTCAAAAGAAGAAGGTCACGCTCATAGAGACGGTGATTATCATATTCACGATTTAGACTGTTTAACAGGTTATTGTGCTGGTTGGAGTCTTCGTGTACTTTTAGATGAAGGGTTTAATGGTGTTCGCGGTAGAGTTGAAAGTGATGCTCCTAAACATTTTCGTGAAGCTCTTGGACAGATGGCTAACTTCCTTGGCATCTTACAGAGTGAGTGGGCTGGTGCTCAAGCATTTTCATCGTTTGATACTTACTTAGCTCCTTACGTTTTTCGTGATAAGCTTCCATACAAAGAGATTAAAAAAGCTGTTAGAAGTTTCATCTATAACCTAAATGTACCTGCACGTTGGGGTCAGTCTCCATTTACCAATGTAACTATTGACTGGACTGTTCCTGATGACCTGAAAGATCAATTTCCAACATCAAAGACACTTCACCTCTTTAAAAACATTCTTGACAGTGAGTTAGAGGCTGAAGCAAAAGAGAGAGGTTGTAATGCACTTGATGAAATGACATACAAGTATTTTCAACCAGAGATGAACCAAATAAACAAAGCTTACTATGAAGTAATGACTGAGGGTGACAGAACTGGTCAGCCTTTTACTTTCCCTATCCCGACTGTAAATATTACAGAAGATTTTGACTGGTATGGTGAAAACACTGATGTTCTTTTTGAAAATACTGCAAAAATAGGTTCTTCATACTTTCAAAATTTCATAGGTTCTCAATATAAACGAGATGAAAACGGTGAACTTATAGAAAATGAAGAAGCATATAAACCTGGACATGTTAGAAGTATGTGCTGTAGACTTCAACTTGACCTAAGAGAACTACTTAAACGTGGTGGTGGTCTTTTTGGAAGTGCTGAAATGACTGGTAGCATCGGTGTTGTAACACTGAACATGGCTAGACTTGGTTTCCTTTACAAAGGTGATAAAGAAGCTCTTATTACTCGTGTCGATCAGCTAATGAACCATGCGAAAAACACTCTAGAGAAAAAACGTGTTTTCATTCAAGAGATGTATGATAGAGGGCTTTTCCCATACACACAACGTTATCTACCAGGTTTTAAAAACCACTTTTCTACTATCGGTGTAAACGGTATCAATGAAATGATTAGAAACTTTACCTCAGATGCTTATGATGTTAGCTCAGATGCAGGAATAGAGTTTGCAACTGAGATTTTAAACCACATGAGAGATAGAATGGTTGAGTTTCAAGAAGCTACTGGAAACCTTTACAACCTTGAAGCTACACCGGCTGAAGGAACTACATATAGATTTGCTAAAGAAGATAAGAAAAGATACGGTGACACGATTTTACAAGCTGGAATGGGTGATAATATCTACTACACAAACTCTTCTCAGATTCCTGTTGATTTAACTAACGATCCTTTTGAAGCACTAACACTTCAAGATGATTTACAGTGTAAATACACAGGTGGAACAGTGTTACACCTTTACATGCAAGAAAAAGTTAGTTCAACTGAGGCATGTAGAAAGTTAGTAAAAAATGTTATCTCTAACTTTAGACTTCCATACATAACGGTAACTCCACTTTTCTCAGTATGTCCTAAACACGGATATATCTCAGGAGAACACGAGTATTGCCCAAAATGTGATGAAGAACTGATTCACGAACAAGAAAACCAGAAATTAGAAATTTCGTAAACCAAAACAAAAGGAAAATATTATGAGTAAAAACGAAGCGTTAGCATTATTAGCAGACAAAAGACAAAAGTGTATTGTATATACAAGAGTTATGGGTTACCACAGACCTGTTGAAAGTTTCAATATAGGAAAAACTGGTGAGCATAAACAACGAAAACAATTCACTGAGTGCTAAAAAACTAGTCTATGATGTAACAAAGTTTACTCATGTTGATTATCCTGAACACCTCGCTTGTATAGTGTGGTTTAGCGGATGCAACATGAGTTGCGACTACTGTTACAACAAAGAGATTGTATTTGCCAAGAGTGGAAGCTATACCATTGATGATGTTTTAGAGTTTTTAAAAACACGTGTAAACCTTCTAGAAGCTGTAGTTCTCTCTGGTGGAGAAGCAAGCTCACATGACTTGGTAG
>JAQIBW010000047.1 GCA_027858865.1 Sulfurimonas sp.
GAGTGTATATATAGCAGATGCTATAGGTGTTAGTGGAGACTTAAAGAGATATCTGGAAGAAGAAATGTTTTTGAGCGTTTTTGTTAGACACTTAGATTTGGGAGCCGAAGTTTGTGAAATGGCAAAGGCAGATATAAAATGAGATATAGCTATATAAAACCAAGAAAAAAATATGTTTTTTCATCAGAAATGCAATTACTTTTTAGTTTTTTTAGCATCACACTTTTTATGCTCTTTGTAACATATCTATTTTTAGTTTTTAAAGATTATAGATTCACTCAAAATACACAAGAGATTATAGAAAAAAGAGCGACGTTAGAATTAGGTATTACTAACATGAAATCTCAGATAACTTTTATTGAAAAAGAGGTACTTCTTTGTGAGAGAATTAATACAAAAAACACAGTTCTTAAAGATTCAATCGCAAATTTATTTGATTTAGTCCCTCAGAGAATAACGCTTTCAGAAGCTTCTTTACTAAAAAATGGACTTATTCTTTATGGTGTGACACCAAATAAAGATGTATATAACTTCATGCTTCAAGCACCTTTACGTTCTATATTTCATAAAACGTATAGCAGCTTTTATCCCGCTCCAAATGGATGGCTGAACTTTGTATCTACAAACTATGTAGATGAAGATGAATTAGCATTGGAATCCTCTGATGCTACAAAAGAAGAAGAGGAGTAAGATAATGAAAATTAATATATCAAGACAAAGTATCTATCTTCTTTCTCTATCTATATTTTTACTTATATTTGTTCTGTTATTTTCATTTCTTGTATTGATTCCAAAAGGGAAAGAGTATAGGGAACAAAGAAGTGAACTCAACAAAGGTCGCATGGAATTTAGAAGATATGAAGAGTTTAGTAACTCTACGCTTGATAAGCTAAAACAACTTCAGGCTGATAATGCTCATATTATTACAGCTTTTGATAACTCGTTTAACAGTGAGAGATTTGAGAAACAACATGGTTCTTATTTTATTACATTAAAACTATCTAAAAAAGTGCCTCTAGATAATGAAGATGAATTTACAGTTTATGAAGTAAATACAACTTCCTCGATTAACTCTCCACAGAGTTTTTATGAGTTTTTAGATGCTGTAAATAAGGGTGATTGGATTATTGGGATTAATTTTCCGATAAACTTTAAAAGGGATCATGAGTTGATAGCTTCATCATTTACTATGAAGGTTTACAACTCCCAAAAAGTCTCAGCTAAGTAACTCTTTTACTTTTAGGAAAACTTCTTCATTATGATAAAGAAATGGACGAAGTTTAGGCTCAATTTTTAAAATTCTACACTCTTCTTTAAACTCATGGGGCATATTTACATAAGAGTCGTCTTTAGAATATGGAGTTATGAAAACAAATCCTTCATTATTAGAAACAATAAACTTTCTTCCAACAACTAGAGCTTTTTCTTCTTTTAAAAGTTCTCTCTCGCTTGCACTTAACATGTAGAGTTTAGATTTTAAAATTTTATCTATGATAAATATATCAGCTCTTGGCTTTTTGGTACTTTTAAAGTATGTTAACTCGTTGATATGCTTGATTTCTACCTCTGGTATGAGAGTTTGTCTATCAGCATCTATGTAGTCAAAACTTTTCTTAATCCCGCTTAGATATTTGTCTAAAAGAGGAGTAGAGTAGTTGTGCCTAAAGGAGTTTCTTTTTATCTCTTCATTTTTGTTTGTTTCATCTACAAAATATTTGATATATTCATTGCTAAGATAAATATATAATTCTTGTTTGTCTAGATGCAAAAGAGGACGAACAAGTGTGTAAAAGTCTCTATGCTGGATTTTTAGCATCCCTGCAATCTCAACACATCCCGCACCCTTGCAAAACTGCATAAGCATCCACTCAAATCTATCTCCGAGATGATGTGCTGTTAAAAGATTATCATAACCATGTAAAGATATAAGTTTTTCAAAAAAATCATACCTTATATCTCTGGCAATGGACTCAAAGTTTTTATTTATTTTTGGAGCTACAAGTAGATGACACTTTAAATCATACGTAGATGCTAATTCTTTTGCATACTCAACTTCTTCTATGCTTTGTGCTCTTTCATTGTAGTTTACAATTGCAATATCAAATTTTATGTTTTGTTTTAGAAGTAAAAAGAAGAGAGCAGTTGAGTCTGCTCCTCCTGAGAAGGCTAGAAGATTTTTTTTATTTTTTAGTGTCTCTAGTGAGGATATCTCAATCATCTGAGTAAATCTTAGTCTGTATTTTCTACTGTTGCAGTTAAGATACTTCCTACAAGTCCAGTGACTTTTGCTTTATAGATTTTTCCAAACTCTAAATCTTTATCTTTAGTTCTATCATTCACATAAATTTCACCATCAATTTCAGGTGCCCAGATAGTCTTTTTAGCACTAAGAAGATATTCATGTTCATCACTTTCACCATCTATAATGAGTTCTATTTCTTTTCCAATCTCATTTTCAAGGGATTTTGTAGTACTTGCAGATGCAAGGTCACCAAGTATTTGAGCGCGAGATGCTATTATGTCAGCAGAAATTTTATTGCTCATATCATAAGCTGGAGTTGTCTCTTCATCAGAGTATGAGAAAACACTAACTCTGTCAAAGCCAAAAGAAGATACAAACTCACACATCTCATCAAACATTTCTTGTGTCTCATTAGGATGTCCAACGATTAAGCCTGTTCTTACGATAGAGTTTGGAAGAGCTCTCATAAAGTCTAAGAGTTCTATTGTTTTTTCTTTGCCAAAACCACGCTTCATCATAAGAAGCATATCGTCATTTATATGTTGTATAGGCATGTCAAAGTAGTTATGAAAGATTTTACTTTTTGCTATGTTTTTAAGAAGAGCTATAGTAGTCGTTGAAGGGTAAAGATAAAGAATCCTAGCACTTTTAACACCTTCAATAAGTTCGATTCTTTGTATAAGTAGGCTTAGACCGTCTTTGATGTTTTGGTCTCTCATAAATGAAGAACTATCTTGTGATACAAAACTAAAATCATAATAACCTTTAGCTACTAAACCTTCTACTTCTTTAGCAATTGAATCAAGATTACGAGAGTTTAGTTTTCCTTTAAAAGATGGAATAGCACAGAAACTACAAACTTGGTTACATCCTTCTGAGAGTTTTATATAAGCGTGATAAGTAGAACCGGTTACTACTCTTTCACTTCCGTCAATTAGAAAAACTTCATCGCTAAAACGACTTTTCTTCTCAGTTAAAAGTTCATCTATACGGTCATAATCACCAACACCAGTAAAGATATCTACTTCTGGCATCTGAGTAGCTAGTTCTTCTTTATACCGCTCACTTAGACATCCTGCCATGACTAAAACAGAGTCCTTTTTTCTTGCATCGTGAAGACTAAGAACAGTATTTACTGACTCTTCTTTTGCTGCATCTATGAAACCACAAGTGTTTACGATGATAACATCTGCCTCATCCTCAGCATCTGTAAGGGTGAAGTTTTGAAGTTTCCCCATCATTACTTCTGTATCGACAAGGTTTTTTGTACAGCCTAAAGAGACTATGTGAAGTTTGTTGCTCATTATTACTACTTATATTTTTTTTGACATTATACTATAATTGCGTTATGAAAATATATGATGTAATAATTTTGGGTGCAGGTGCGAGTGGTTTGATGTGTGCCTCACAGATAAGTAAAAAACTTAGTGTTGGAATTGTTGATATTAATGCTAAAGTTGCCCAGAAACTAAGGGTTTCTGGTGGTGGAAAGTGTAATATCACAAATGTAAATGTTTCTAAAGATAATTTTGATGGAGATGCAGATTTAGTATCAAGTGTACTAAAGAGATTTTCTAAAGATAATTTATTGGATTTTTTACAAGAAAACTCTCTAACACCGGTTATAAGAAAAAATCGCTACTACTTTTGCAAAGATTCTTCTGATGAAATTATAAATATTTTAAAAAGATTGACTAAGCATCAGGAACTTATTTTAAATATAGATATATCTGCTGTTACAAAAAACGCTGATATCTTCGATGTTCAAACATCTAAAGGAATCATAAAAGCAAAAAGAATCATAGTAGCAACTGGTGGAAAGAGTTTTAAAACACTAGGTGCTAGTGATAT
>JAQIBW010000077.1 GCA_027858865.1 Sulfurimonas sp.
ATGTTATTTTTGAGATTGTAAATGGATTTAAACAAATGCAGCAAAATATTGATGATGCAATGAGAGAAAAGGCAATAGAAGAAGAAAATAACAAAGCTAAAGATGCCTTCTTACTTAAGCAATCAAGATTTATTGAGATGGGAACGATGATAAGTAACATCTCTCATCAGTGGAAACAGCCTCTTAATGTAGTTGAACTATGTATGACTGATTTAACAATCAAAAATATGATTGGAGAAGTTGATTCCAAATATCAGGAAAAACTTTTTAAAGAGATTCACAATCAGGTAGTTTTTATGTCAAAAACAATTGATGTTTTTAAAAATTTTCTGAGTGAAGATCATAATGATAAAAAAATTGAAATATTTTCTATTGAGAGAGCTATAACAGAAAGTTTACAGTTAGTAGATAGCATATTTGACAACAAGAAGATAGCTATTGAAGTAAATCTAGATCAAGAATCTTTTGCATGTGGATCTATCAGTGAAATAGAGCAGGCTATTTTAATTATATTACATAATGCTGTAGATGCTATAACAGGTAATAATGAAAAAAATGGCAAGATAACTATAGAGTGTATGATTGAAGATGAAAATAATATAATCAAAATTTATGATAACGGTGGAGGATTTGATTTGAGTATTATTCATAAGGTATTTGATGCATATTTTACGACTAAGCATCCATCTCAGGGTACTGGACTTGGACTTTTTATAACAAAAACAATTATCGAGATAAAATTTAACGGTACAATAGAATCATATAACTCTAAAGAGGGTGCGGTTTTCGTAATTAGAATCCCTTTAGCAAAAGAAGAAGAAAAAATAAATACTTAAGGACTATTGCTCTTTACGAATTAAAAATCTCATATTTGTCTTGTTCTTTTTGTTTTGCAACATACATTGCTTTGTCAGCACATTTTACGAGTATATGAGAATTTTCTCCATGATCTGGATAAATACTTATCCCGATGCTAACAGACGGGATTAAAGTATCTTTTCCTGTCTTAAATGGTTCACTTATTTTTTGTATGATTTTTTTAGATACTTCAACAGCGTCTTCACTATTTTTAATCTCTTCTAAGATTATTACAAACTCATCACCACCAAGTCTTGCTACAGTATCAGCTTCTCTAACACATACTTTTAGGCGAACTGCAACTTCTTTTAAAAGATGATCGCCTACTTCATGACCTAGAGTATCGTTAATATCTTTAAAACTATTTAGATCTAAAAAGAGTATCCCGATTTTAGACTTGTTGCGTTTTGCGGTGTGGATAGCTTGATTTAAGTTATCGTTAAAATGTACTCTGTTTGGTAAAGAGGTCAGCGAATCATGACTTGCAAGATGCAACAGTTTTGCTTCGTATTTTTTACGGTTGCTAATATCAGAAAACACTGACACATATCCACTTACCACATCATTTTCATCATTAATCGCATTAAAACTTTGCATATTTGCAAAATATTCACCGTTTTTTCTTCTATTTTTGAGTTCTCCTAACCATCTATCTTTAGTTCGAATAGACTTCCATATATTTTTATAAAAACCTTTATCATGCACACCCGATTGCAAAAGACTAGGATTTAAACCGATTACTTCATCCGATGAATAACCTGTAATATGTGTAAACTGCGTATTAACTCTGGTAATATTCACATTTATATCTGTTATTATAATCCCTTCATGCGTATTCTCAAATACAAGAGCCGCTTCTTTAAGAGCTATCTCATTACGCTTATTTTCTGTTATATCTTCAATGCTTGACCATATATAAGGTACTCCCCCATTTTCTATCAAACACCCAGAGAGTTTTACATTTACTAAATTTCCATCTTTTTGAATATACTCTTTTTCGAAAGGACCATACTGTTTATCTTTAAAAAGTTTTTTTAATTGTTCCTCTTCTTGAGACTTATATCTTTTTGGAGTAATATCCCAATAACTTAAGTTTAAAATTTCATCCTTTGTATATCCTACTAATTTTAAATAAGCTATATTAACATCTAGTAAATTCCCCTTTAAGTCTGTAAGTGCCAGTCCTATTGGTGATTCATTAAATAGAGTACGATTATATTGTCTACTAAATTCTATCTCTTTTATAAGCGGTTCAATAAATCGTATGATAGCTATACTACCAATTATAATAATGAGAATACTTCCTACTAGTGCATATAGGGTTTCTTTTATATACGGAGCTCGGACTTCAGCAAGGTCGATTTTTGCAACTAGACCCCAACCTAGACTTTTTATAGGAGTATATGCCGCAAGTACGGTAGCACTTCTATAATCTAATCCTATAAAGGCTCCTGATTGTCCCTTAAGCGCTCTACGCATTGGTTCGGCTAAGTTAGATTCTTCAATTGATACCGTATTCATGTTGTCTACTTCATTATGACGATGACGAAGTAAGAAATGTATGTTACCTTTGTTAAGTTCTCCTAAAGTATATTCACCCGTTTTACCAAACCCAAAGAACTGCTTATGAGCGTACATTAGGTTTTTTAGAGCTACTTTTTTAAGTTCTTCTTTTGATTCGTATTGTTTGTTTATCTTATGATTAAACATTATTTCAATCATGATTGCTTCACTCTGAACTATTTCTGTGAGACGTTTTTTTTGTTCTTCAAATCCAACATTATATAAACGATAGATAGAGATAGTTGTGACTATAGTAACAAGGAGAATGAGAATAACAATTAGTTTATGCGGGGCATTTAGAAGTCTTTTATATGATTCTTTATGTTTTATATATC
>JAQIBW010000165.1 GCA_027858865.1 Sulfurimonas sp.
TCTAATTATCGATATTCTGAGTATAAATTTATAGATTTTTCGCAATGGATTTTCTATGAAAAGAGCGATATATTTACGCCAAAAAGCGATAACTATACAGTTGTAATATATAGCTCAAATATGCAAAATTTTAAAACTATCAAAGATAAGATAGAAAAAAGTAATCCAATAATAGCTATAGATATGTTTCAACAAAAAAGAGGAAAAGAGGGTGATGTCTTATATATATCAAGTGGAATGAACACAATTTTGAAAGTTGTTCAGAGATTTAATGTATATGAACTTCCAAGTGCTTTTAGGTTAACCAGATTTAAAAACAATAAATTTAAACAAGATAGTTTAATCGAAGTAGTAGAATAGGAGAAATTATGATAGACCTAGCAATTATAGGTGGAGGACCAGCTGGTTTAACAGCTGGACTTTATGCAACTCGTGGCGGATTAAAAGAAGTAGTTATGTTCGAAAAAGGACTTCCTGGAGGACAAATTACAGGAAGTAGTGAGATAGAAAACTATCCCGGTATCGCTCATGAAGTAACAGGAATGGAGCTTATGGAGCCTTGGCCAGAGCAGTGTATGCGTTTTGGAATGAAGCACAGTCTTGATGAAGTAACTAAAATATCCAAAAGAGATGATGGCATTTTTGAAGTATCAGTTATGGGCAAGGATATAGTTGAAGCTAAAAGTGTAATAGTATGTACAGGAAGTACTCCTAGACGTGCAGGAATAAAGGGTGAAGACCAACTGTTTGGTAAAGGCGTAAGTACTTGTGCAACATGTGATGGATTTTTCTATAAAAATAAAGAAGTAGCAGTTTTAGGTGGTGGTGATACAGCACTTGAAGAAGCTTTATACCTTACAAATATCTGTTCAAAAGTTTATCTTATACATAGACGTGATACATTTAGAGCTTCTCCTATTACGGTAGAACGTATAATGAAAAACGATAAAATAGAGTTAGTTCTAAACTCTTCTGTTAAAGAAATTTTAGGCGATAAGATGGGTGTTACAGGAGTTACAATAGTTGATAGTGATAAAAATGAAAGAGAATTAGCAGTTCCGGGAATTTTTGTTTTTGTTGGTATGAATGTAAACAATGGAGTACTTAAGAATGAAGATGGTAGCTTTATTTGTGCTACTGATGAAAGCGGAAATGTAATTGTTGATTTAAAAATGAAAACATCACTTAAGGGATTATTTGCAGCAGGCGATCTTAGAATTGATGCTGCGAAACAAGTAGTTTGTGCTGCAGGTGATGGCGCAGTTGCTGGTATGCAAGCCTTAGAGTATGTAAACGATTAAAATATAAAAATTATTAAGGATATCCAATAATGATAAATGTAGGAATTCATGGTTCAACAGGCAGAGTTGGAAAACTGTTAATTGAGAATTTAAAAAAAGAAGAAAATGCACGTGCTTATATGCTTCATGCTATAGAAGAGTTTGATTTTGCACTTCCTGATGATGTTGTAGTTACAAATGAGAGTTCAACTCTTTTGAAAAAAAGTGATGTTGTTATTGACTTTACTATTGCCATGGGAACAGAAGCTCTTTTAGAAGCTGCTATAAATAACCCAACTCCCATGGTTATCGGAACAACTGGACTTAGTGAACATCAGTTAAATCTTCTTAAAGAAGCAAGTACAAAAATGCCTATTCTTTACTCTACAAATATGTCATTGGGAGTTGCAGTTTTAAACCGTTTGGTTGAACTTGCTTCAAAAAGTTTGAAAGATTTTGATATAGAGATAGTAGAACAACATCATAGATATAAAAAAGATGCACCTAGTGGTACTGCAATCACTTTAGGTGAACATGCAGCCCGTGGACGTGACCTTGAACTTGATGATGTAAGAGTAAGTGGTAGAAATGGTCTTATTGGTGAGCGAAACAAAGATGAAATTGCTATTATGGCTCTTCGTGGAGGCGATATAGTTGGTCGTCATACAGTTGGATTTTACAATGATGGTGAATTTATAGAATTAAATCATACAGCAACAAGTAGAGACACTTTTGCAAAAGGCGCTCTTAGAGCAACAAAATGGATAGTAAATCAACCAAATTGTTTATATACTATAAATGACTGTTTAGGATTAAATTAATATGTGTGCAATTGTTGGTGTATTTGGTGATAGTGACGCAGCCCGTACAGCTTATTACTCTTTGTTTGCTATGCAGCATCGTGGTCAAGAAGCGACAGGAATTAGTGTAAGTGATGGAGAACATATAAAGACCATTAAAAAAAGAGGTCTAGTTACTGATGTTTTTGATGAACCT
>JAQIBW010000179.1 GCA_027858865.1 Sulfurimonas sp.
ATGATGAGGTTATTAAAAGATCAAAAATTCTCATAACGGCATCTCCTCAAGCAGCTTTAGAAAATCTAGCATCTGGCGGAAAACCTATTTTTATACACAGATATGATTATCCAACAGATTTTCAAGAATTGTTTAAGAAACTTAACATTCCAATCGTTGAAAACTACGAAAATAGGCAACTACTGACAATTTTAGAAGGCCTTGAAAAACACGAGTATTACAAAGTGGAACATAATAGTGAAAAATTAAGTGAATTTATAAAAGAGAGCTTAATTTATAAATAATTAAAAGTAATTTAGTGTATAATTTTGCTTTAAAATTCACACTAAAGTGAGCAAATATGGAAAATAATAGCCGTAGAGGTTTTATGGGGAAAGCATTTGGTGCTGTAGCGGCAGTAGGTGCAGTAGGTTCATTAGTTGCAATGAAAAAGAGTTTGGATCCGTTACCAAGTGTAAAAGCAGCCGGTTTTACAACTCTAGATATGAGTATGTATGAAGAGGGACTGATGATTACTGAGAAATGGAGAGGGAAACCTATCTTCGTTTTAAAACAATCATCTGAAATGTTAACAAAAGCAAAAGAAAATCCAAAAGATATTGAGAGACTTATTGAAGTTGCTGGTTCTCATTATATGGTTTGTGTTGGACTTTGTACACATTTAGGATGTATCCCAGCTTTTAGACCAGAGTCAAATGATTTTAAATGTGCTTGTCATGGTGGTGAATTTGATGCATCAGGTGCAGTTCAAATGCTTCCACCACCAAGAGGTTTTGATATACCTCCATTTAGAATTGATGGGAATAAGTTAGTACTTGGTGAAGCTGGTCCAGAGTGGCAAGCTATGAAAGACAATGGCATAACGCTGTAAATTAGGGGGAGAATAAATGGCACATTTTACAAAGGCGACAAGTGTTAAGGATTGGTTAGACCAACGATTAGCAGTTAATAAATTAGAAAAAGTTATGATGTCGGAGTATTGGATTCCGAAAAATATTAACTTTTTATGGGCGATGGGTATGGTTCTTGTAATCACTTTCGTACTACTTGTAGTTTCTGGTATATTTTTATTGATGTACTACGTACCAACAACAGCAGAAGCATTCAATAGTGTAAACTATACTATTATGAGAGAAGTTGACTTTGGTTGGTTATGGAGACATGTACACGGTGTTGCGGCATCTGTAGTATTTTTAATCATCTATATTCACATGTTTACAGGTATATATTATGGTTCATATAAGAAGGGTCGTGAGTTAATTTGGATTTCTGGTATGCTTCTTTTTATTACATTTTCAGCTGAAGCATTCTCTGGTTATATGTTACCTTGGGGACAAATGAGTTACTGGGCTGGTATGGTTATTACTAATCTTTTCTCTGGTGGTTCTTTACATGCAGATGGACTTGTTGAGTGGATTCGTGGGGATTATGTTCCTGCTCAAGCATTTTTAGGTCGTTTCTTTATGTTACACGTACTTCTTCTTCCATTGGCTATCATGGGTCTAATCGGACTTCACTTCGGTGCACTTCGTATTCCACATGTTAATAACCAAGATGGTGAAGAGATTGATTTTGACAAGGAATCTAAAAAATATTTAGATGGGGATAAAGCTGGTTCAAAAGTAATGAGATTTGCAAATGACTTTATGTCTAAAGATATGATGGTTGTTGGTATTTTCTTAATTTTCTTCTTTTATTTAGTATTTTATAACTATGGTTTTGCAATGGACCCAGTTAACTTTGATCCTGCAGATGGTCTTAAGACACCGACACATATCTACCCTGAGTGGTATTTCTTATGGTCTTATGAGATTCTTCGTCCGTTTAATATTGATTTAGGTCTAGTACTATTTGGTTTTGCTCAAGTTATCTTTGTTCTTTTACCATTTTTAGACAGAAGCCCAAATACATGTGCTGCGAATCGTCGTGGAAAAGCTTTTTCTATCTGGTTCTGGTTAATGCTTGTGAATATGATTGTTCTTACGGCTATGGGAAAACTACCTCCTGAAGGTATATTTAGTACAATCGGCTTAGTTGCAGCGATAGTGTTTGTTGTTCAGTGGTTAGCACTTCCAATAATCACATCGATGGAAAAAAAGGTATAAGGATAAAGAAATGAAAAATAAAGAACCATTAATATTAGCAGTTGTTATCTTCTTTACACTTGTAACTTATTATCTTGTTGAGCCATATGCTCACCATGTAATGCACAAGCATGTAGAGAGTGAACATTTTGCATATGCAGATTTACCTGCAATAACAAAAACAGGAAATGCCGAGAATGGTAAAGAGTTAGTGACAAATGCTGGTTGTACAGGATGTCACTCAATAGATGTAGCTGGTATGCCAGCTCCAATGGACGCAGTTATGGCGGCTCAAAGTTATGGTGTTAACCCACCAGATTTAAGTAATGTAGGGGTAATATTAGATGCTAAATTTTTAGCTGACTTAATCAAAAACCCTGCACACGCTCTAAATGTTGAACATAAGTTTGACGTATCTAAAGGTCAAATGCATCCAATGGTTCCTTTTTATGGAATGGGTGGAGACATAGACCAAGAGATTGCTGATATGGTAGCTTACTTACAGTCAATCGCTATTAGTCCTGATGAGGTAACTCCTGCAATGGCATTTGAAAATGCTTGTGGTAGATGTCATGCTGTTGGTTATGAAAAATGGACTCAGATTGGTACTAAACCAGCATTTAAGCATGAAAAAGATGGATTGGCATTTGATATTAAAGTCATGGAGTATCAAGATTCACTTAAAGCTTATATGGGTAAATTACCACCGGATTTAAGTATGTACATTCGTTCTCGTAATGAGCACTTTATATCTACTTTAGTTGAAAATCCTCAAAACCACCTAGCTGGTACAGCTATGCCTCGTGTTGGTGTAACAGCAGAGTCTATGGATAAAATTATTGAGCATATGGAAAATGCTGGTGATACTAAGCGTCACGAAAGAGAAGCAATTGGTAAAAATGTAATGATATACATCGTTATATTCGCTATCTTCGCTCTTCTTTGGAAAAAACAAGTGTGGAGAGACCTTCACTAAATAGTCCGATAAAGGAACTCGTTCCTTTATCTCGCTTGTGCCGTCTAAAGAAACATTTGCTTCGCAAAGCGATTCTCTTGTTTTGAGGCGACTCAGCGTGGAGAATGCCATGTGTTAGCATTCCTAAAAGCTTGCTTCTTATAGAGGCAGATTAATGTTTTGAACTTTCAAAGGCTAGGACTTTTTGTCTTAGCCTTTTTTTTTGCCAAATTTTCTAGCTCTTTCTAGTTCCATCTCTCCCGAGGTGGAACTAATCATTTCCCCGTCATTGCAAGTCACCACCTCCGTCATTGCGAGGAACGAAGCAATCTAGCTAGTTCTGTTTTTTCTCTACAACAACAATAGTCCCACTTAACAAATCATGCAAACCTTTTCTGTCTTTTCTGTAAAATGGAAGAAATAGTCCTAAAAGCGTAGTAGCAGTAAACAAAAATGCTACAAATCTAAAAGCTGCTTTAAAAAAACCAATATGCTCACCGGTCTTATCATCTACTACTTTCATCTCATAAGCTTTTTTACCAGGAGTATGACCAAACTTACTAAGTAGTATTGCGTATATTAGTCCATACAATGTCACTCCTAGAAGTGGTGCAATCTCTGATGATTGAAAATCATCTTTTCCATCCATTATAATGTAAGCAGTTACATATAGTATAGGAGCGTATATCATAAACATATCTGTAATGAATGCTTTTACTCTATCTACATACCTAGCATATACATACTTCGGCTTTGGCTCATCATGTGTGTTTTTTTTCTTTTTTTTAATATCTCTGAATCTCATATACTGATTATATCAAATTAATTCTTTGGCTTAAGTTTATGAAGCATTCTGAAAGTTTTATGCTAAATATACGTAAATTAACGATAAATTGCTCTATTAAGCCCCAAAAGTAAACAATTGACTAATAAAAGCTATGGTTTAAACTTAATTTAAAAATTACCTTTGTACAATACATAGTCTCAAAATGTATCACACTATGAGAAGTGATAGTGGAAGAACAGATTCTGTTACTCTGCTATCACTTCTTTAAAGTGGTAACATTTAAAAAAAACAGGAGAATTAGAATGAAAAAAACTTTAGTTTCTTTAGCGGCAGCGTCGTTAATTGTTACATCTGCAATGGCAGCTGACAAAGGTATCGATATTGTAACAACTGGTCAAGCAGTTGTTTATTATGAAACACATGGTGACAACGGTAAAGGTTCAGCTGATATTTTTGATCAAAGTACATCAAATGCAAACTTTGGTGTTCAGTTAAATTTAGATGCTGATCTTAAAAACAACTTTACTTTTGGTTCTCAACTTACTTACTTAGGTACTGCAGTTTTAGAATAAAATCTTGTTGGCGATGTTAAACAAGATGGTGGTGTTGTTTCAGGCACTAATGATTCAAGAGATCAAATCAATGTAACAAAAATCTTTATTGCTAAGAAAATTGGAAATACTACAGCTAAAATTGGTCGTCAAGAACTTCCTAAATCACTTTCTCCATTTGCTTTCTCAGAAGGTTGGAATGTATTCAAAAATACTTTTGACGCTGTTTTAGTTGTAAATAGTGATATCCCTGATACTACATTAGTTGGTGCATATGTTGGTGGTGGTAACTCAAGTACAGATATTAATACTCTTGGTAATTTAACTGCAAAAGCTAATACAGGTACTGTTGGTGGAGTTACTAATCTTGCAATTACAGATACAGCATATATGCTAACTGTTGCAAACAAGTCTATCCCAATGACTGCTATTACACTTACTTATTACGATTTAGCTCAAGTAGCTGGTCTTGATAAAAGTAACAATGGTGCAACTGCAATATGGGGTGATGTTCAAGTAGCTGGTAAAGATTTACCAATGGGACTTCAAATTGGTCTTCAAGCTGGACAAATCAGTGGTGGTAAATTATCAGGTGTAGATGTTGCTACAACTACAGGTATGGGTGCTAAAGTTGCTTTAAAACCAATGGACGCTCTTACTTTAATTGCAGCTTATACGTCAGTTGATGGTGATGATAATAAAGCAAATCACGTACTTAAAAATACTGGTGGTATTAAAACACCTTTATATACTCAAATGTTATATAATCAAGATGCTATCGCTTTAGATGCAAATACTTTAATGATCAAAGGTGTTTATAACACTGGTGATTACGGTAAGATTATAGCTCAATATGGTGCTACAACTGCTGGTAAATCTAATCTTATGAATAATACAGTTAATAATAAAGAAACTGATTATGGTGAGTTTGATTTAATCTATAAAGTAAAAGCTGGCGGTGTTCAATACTTCGCAGCATGGATTAACCGTTCTCGGAGCGAAGTTAATAATGCTACTGCAAAAATTGATAATGATAATATAATCCGTGTTTGGGGTCGTTATAACTTCTAATAAGCACTTAGCTTAAAAGAAAAACGATACGTCGTTAAACCTCTTTCCTGCGTATAAAGCGCAGGAATATTCTGC
>JAQIBW010000168.1 GCA_027858865.1 Sulfurimonas sp.
AGCTTTAAAACAAGAATTTACTGCGAATTTCATCGAAAATGTAACTTATAGCCAAAAGAATATTCCTCTTCTAAATTATATTTTTGACAGAATTAATAATTTTGATTTAACTAAAAAAGAACCTGTAAAGGGGAGCCAATATATTAGTATATTTTCTCCAGAAAAAAATATTTCTAAACGTAACTATAATATAGAACACTTTTTTGCCCAAGATAATAAAAAAGATTATAAAGAAGAGGATTTAGAAATGTTTGATGAGATAGGAAACCTATTATTGATTTCAAGACATTCAAACTCTGAATTTGGAAATAAATCGTCAAAAGATAAAACTGAACTTATCAAAGGTGATAAAAAACATTTTGGAAATTTAAGATATTTAGATGACTTTCTAGAAGAGTATGAAGGAAGAACAGATAATTGGGGATTAAAAGAAATCAATGAACGTTCTTTAGCATTTTCATTAAGTGCCTACAATGGAACATGGTCTTTTTAATCTTTGTATCCAAATATAACTGTTGTTAAAAAACATAACAAGTACGAGGAGACCAATAATTTACCCTAGCGGGAAAACTATTGCTCACGACAATCGTTATCTTTCATAAATCAAATTTGACAATACGTACGATATATGGTACTATTTTACAAAATAAGGAGTTTTTATGACAAAAGTTATGACAGTTAGCCAAGCTAGAACTAATATATATAAAATTATGGATGAAACATCCCAAACGCATCAGCCTATTATGATTACAGGAAAAAGAAATAATGTTGTGATGATTTCAGAAGAAGATTGGAATGCAATAGAAGAAACTTTATATCTAAATTCAGTTACTGGCATGGCAGACTCTATAAAAGAAGCTATGAATGCCCCTGACAGTGAATTTAGCGAAGATATTGAATGGTAAACTATAAAGTAATCTATTCAAAACAAGCTTTAATAGATGCCAAAAAACTCTCATCTGCCAATTTAGACAAGAAAGCTAAAGAGCTGATTGAACTCATAAAAAATAACCCGTTTCAAAAACCACCTCCATATGAAAAATTGGTTGGAAATTTAACAGGTTCATATTCAAGAAGAATAAACATTAAACATAGAATAGTTTATGAGGTTAGAGAGAATGATAAAGTTGTTAGAATATCTAGAATGTGGACACACTATGGAAAATAAGGCAAGATAACAAAATATAGTAGCCAATAAGTTACCTATCGGAAACTTATTGGCTATACTCAAACGTTAGATAGCAAAAGCAACATTACAGAAATGACAACAATTTTTATTTTAATGGTATTGATATTAATATTTGTAAAATCTCCATTTAACTTAGTCACGTATAACAAGCTTTTTCTTTACATTATCTACTATCAATGCTATAATCATACACATACTTTATACACATAGGAAATGTAGATGACAGCACTTTATGACCATCATGCAAAGAAAAAAGCAACAAACCTCAGTATAAATTCTGATTTGCTAAAAAAAGCAAAAGAACTTCACATAAACATATCTAACTCTTTAGAAAAAACTTTAATACAACTCATAAAAGAAAAAGAGATAAAAAATTGGGAAGCTCAGAATAAGACTTCCATAAATAATTACAATGAAAGAGTTGCCAAACATGGGACTTTCAGCGATGAAATAAGAAGTTTTTAATGGCTCAGTTTGATGTTTATGAAAATACAAACAAAAAAACAAATGTAGAAATACCATTTTTGCTCGATATTCAAAACGATATACTAAAAAACTTATCAACAAGAGTTGTTGTGCCTTTAGTTTTAAATATGAAACCCGCAAAAATACTAAACCCTCAGTTTGAGATAAATGATGTTAAAGTTACTATGTCAACAGCCGAATTAGCAGGTATATCTGTAGAGCATCTAGGTTCAACTGTTTGCTCAGTCGAAAATAAAAGGGATGAAATAATCTCAGCAGTTGACTTTATGATAACTGGTTTTTAAAAAAGGAAAAATTTAAATGTACATATACGATTCAGTACAAAAAACAAAACGTAAGTTTAGCCCATTAGTAGAAGGTAAAGCATCTCTTTATGTATGTGGTCCGACTGTTTATGATGACGCGCATCTTGGTCACGCTAAGAGTGCTTTAGTGTTTGACCTGCTTACAAGAGTTTTAAAAGCTAACGGCTACGATGTTACTTATGCTAGAAATATTACTGATATAGATGATAAGATTATCAAAAAAGCGGCAGAATCTGGTAAAGATATCAAAGAGATTACAGACTTTTATACAGACTCGTTTCATAGAGAGATGGAAGCCATTGGTGTATCTCGTCCAGATATCGAGCCAAAGGCTACAGAATCTCTAGATGCTATGGTGGAACTTATCCAAAAACTCATAGATGCAGGTCATGCTTATAAGACTTCTGAGGGTGATGTTTACTTCGATACTTCAAGTGATAGCGAGTACCTAAAACTATCTTCTAGAGTTCAAGAAGATGATGATAAACAGCAGAGAGTCCAAAGTTCTTCTATGAAAAAGAACCCTGCTGACTTTGCTCTATGGAAAAGCGTAAAAGATGACACTATTACTTTTGATTCTCCATTTGGAAAAGGTCGTCCGGGTTGGCATCTAGAGTGTTCTGCGATGATAGAAAAACATTTAGCATTTGATGGTGCGGAGTTTGCTGTAGATATTCACGGTGGTGGAGCTGACTTACTTTTTCCTCACCATGAAAACGAAGCTGCTCAGACTAGATGCGGAACTAACCACGCTCTGGCAAACTACTGGATGCATAACGGTTTTGTAAACATAGACGGCGAAAAAATGTCTAAAAGTTTAGGAAATAGTTTCTTCTTAAAAGATGCCTTAAAAGAGTATGACGGAGAAGTTCTACGTTTTTACCTTTTAAGCACACACTACAGAAGTAACTTCAACTTTAACACTGGGGACTTAGCTAACTCTAAAAAAAGACTTGACAAGATATACAGACTTAAAAAGAGACTGTTTGGACTTGCTGACAACACAGAAACTACACAGTTTAAAGAAGCACTTTTGAAAGCTCTAAGTGATGATATGAATGTATCTTCTGCTCTTGCACTTATCGATGAGATGATCTCAAATGCAAATGAGACACTAGACACTGCAGGAAAGCATAAAGAGCTTAAACGTGAGACTATTTCAAACTTAGCATATATAGAAGAAATTTTAGGTTTTGGTGCTAAAAATGCATTTGAGTATTTTCAATTTGGTGTAGATGCTCACACTAAAGAGCAGATATTTGACCTTATTGTAAAACGTGATGAGGCTAAAAAAGAGAAAAACTTCCAAGAGTCGGACAAACTTCGTGATGAGATTTTAGCTTTTGGAGTAAGCATTATGGATACACCACAAGGTACTTTTTGGGAAAAGGTTTAACTTCTCACCTAATACTTTGATAAGCATTTGAAAACTCTTTCTTAAAGTCCTCAGCAGATTGAAGCATAGCAAGAGTTGCCTCTCCTCCATGATCACCATATAAAATATCATCAATTCTATCTAGGATATCCTGAAATGTCATCAGTTTAGACGAGTAAGATTTAGATAGTTCCATAATACTACTAACAATCCAATCATCACCAATATTTTCTAGCGTTTTTTCCAACGCATTTTTTGTATCATTATCAATATTTACATCTTTTATATGTATAGAAGAATTACTCATAGTTACCCTTTGTTCTATTTTAATAATTATAATGCTGATATTATACTTTGCTAATATAAAAGTTTCATTATTTCATATGAATATTTATGTAATATTTGCTATTATTTCATATAAGAAAAATAAA
>JAQIBW010000086.1 GCA_027858865.1 Sulfurimonas sp.
GAATTAATTCTGGACTTGTTCAGAATTAATGAGATTTAATTAATAATAAGGAAAAAAATGCAAAATAGAATAGATAATATCACTAATTCTTTAGACAAAAACAAAGCCGAGGGGATAGAGGTTTTTGATCTACGAAATAAAAATTATTTCGTAGATTACGCGATTATTGCTTCATCACTAGGTGTTAAACATACAAGTGCTTTACTTAGCCATCTTAAAGATGACCTCAAACCAGGAGAGAAATTCAACAATATTGATGAGAGTGGAGATTGGATAGTAGTTGATTTAGGTGATATTCTTATTCATATCATGACACCTGAGTACAGAGTAAAATATGACATGGAAACTTTCTTAGCTGGTCTAGCTAGCGGTAAAGAAGGAGATGTGCTTTAATTTGTTTGTAAAAGGAACTTGTTCCTTTTACTTCTCTATAAACTACTTTTTCTCTTCCTTATCATCTTCGTTTATATTTTGTAAAATATCTCTATAGTCATATATAGAATCAACATATCTAACTGGCTCGCTTCCTCTTGCATATCCATATTTTAATGTTTTATAATATCGTTTTTGAGAGAGCATAGGAAGAGCCTTTTTCAAATCACTCCATATATTTTGATTAAGCCCCATTTTCTTAGCTAGAGTTTGTGCATCTTTAATATGACCCATACCTATATTATAGGCTGCTAGTGCATATTTAAGTTTATTCTCTCCCTCTACACCTTTTGGTACATTACGTAGCATCTGGTTTAGGTGTCTTGTTCCACCTCTGATACTCTGTTCTGGATTTAGACGGTTTTTTACACCCAGAAGTTTTGCAGTTGTGCGAGTTAGCATCATAAGACCTCTAACTCCGGTAAAACTTTTTGCTTTTGGATTCCAGTGCGATTCCTGATACGATTGTGCAGCTAAAAGAGTCCAAGGAATACCATATTGAGTGCCATATTTTACAAAATACTTTTTATATTTAGGAAGTCTTGATTTTACGCGTTTGTAAAACATTTTATTATTGTAGTAATCAAAAAATAGAATATAGCTATAATAGTGATCTTTTAGTTGTGTTAATTTACCACTCTGATTGTAACTGTTAAACCATGAGTACATATTTGCTTCAAGTTCTTTTGAATTCTTTGCTAAAACCCATGCCAACTGTTCTCTATCACTTACAACAAAAGCTAGTGCAATACGTGGAAAGTATCTTTGATTAAGTGCGTAAATATTTGAATCAGCTATTGTGCAATCTATCTGATGAGATGCAACCTGCTCAAGCAATTCTTCAGTTGAGAGTTCAGGGTCAAATGTAGCATTTATATCATACCCATCTTCTTGAAGTGATTTAATAGTTTCACTATAACTTGTACCCTCACCTACTGTTATGCGTAGTCCTGCAAGGTTCTCTACATCTCTTGGAAACTTATCCGACCCAAGCATTCCACGATTACAGATGACCTGCTCTTGAACTTCAAAATATGATGGTCCAAAGTTGAAACTATGCTCACGAGTTTTTGTCTTGGCTAGAGATGCTGACGTTATATGTATGTGTGGTAGTTTAGAAAACTTGATAGCTTCTTTAATTGTGTTTGCAGTAGTAATATTTAGCGTAACACCAAGATACTTGGCATAAGCATGCAACAGATCATACTCAAAACCTTGTGCTCCCTCTGTCCCTATATAATAAGTTGAAGGTGCATTTAATAGAACAACATTAAGTATTTTTGTCTTTTTTATCTCATCTAAAACTGATGGTTTTTCTATTCTTTTCCCAGGCTTATAGGCAGAATGACTTAGCCAACCAAAGGAAAAGAAAGAGAATGCAAAAAAAACAGTAAGTAAAACTTTAATATTTTTATCTATCATATTCATTACATCAGTTTACTGACAAAAACTTATGCAAAAATAAAACGATTAACTCCATTATCATATTCATGTGCTAAAACCTGTTCATGCACTTTAAGTATAGAATCGACAAGATAAAGACCTAAACCAAAACTATTTTTTGAAGGATTTTCTTTTGTAAATGGTTCTATATAGTATTGTAAAGGATGTCCTATACATTCACCCTTACTCTCAAAACACAACTCATTGTTAATAACCAAAATTTTCACATGAGAATCTGGAGAGTACTTGATTCCATTGTCTATCATATTTTTAATTGCAGTAGTATATAGTCTATAGTTAGCCATTATTTTCATACTAGCATCTACATCTATAGTTACACTACTTCTTTCAACCATCGCCATATCGATAGCTCCATCTATTATATCAATAAGTCTATACTCATTAAAATCACTCTTATCATTTATACTTGTAACTTCCTCAATAAGAGCAAACTCTTCAACAAGCGATTCTAAACGACCAAATATAGAACTAAATCTATCTCTTTGTTTAGTAGTAGGAAGCATCTGAGTAGCTATAGTTCCTTTTGCAATAGGTGTCTTTAGCTCATGCATGATATTTCTTAAAAATAAAGTTCTTGAGTCTAGAAGTGAATTAATCTTCTCTCTTGTAGATTCAAGCTCATTTGACACAAGTGCGATCTCATCACTGCCTGAAGTTTTAAATGATATACCCATATCTCCGTTTCCAAAAAGAGCGATTTTTCTTCTTAAACGAATAAGAGGTCTAAGTCTCTGTAAAATAAGGACAAAGGATATTGAGATGATAAGTATTATTGTTAAGTAAGAGTATGCGATAGAGTAATATGTATATGCTTTCAATTCTTCATCTTGAATGAGAACTGAGCCAATTGGTGATTCAATATAAAAATATATAACTTTTCTTAACGACAACATTGATATTCTAAGATCACGAACAACTCTTTGAGTATAAAGACCTTGATTATTTAGCATAATAGATTCATCTACTCTTTTAAAATTGTTTTGCTTTAATAGTTTTGATTTTTCTAGAATGATTTTATTTTCATGTTCATCTTTTTCTATTACAAACTTATAGACTGCCAAGTTTGCTTCAAGCATGATTTGTGAAGTTTTTTTCTGAAGATGTTCACGATATATTTGAGTAATAGTTTCGTGTTTTGAAAATATATTATCTACATATTGATGTTTATTTAGTTTATAAAACTCCCAAAAAACTGCACTTACACTTACCAGAGTAACTCCAAGTGCAAAAAGTACAGTTATGAGAACGGCATGTTTTTTCATTATTTAAGTAGTTTATATCCAACACCGCGAACTGACTCTATAAGAGTCTTATCACCAAGTTTATTTCTGATTCTACCAACCATAACATCTATGCTTTTGTTTGATGAGTCTTCATTTATAGCATTTACATTATGAATTAAATCTTCACGTGAAACCACAAGCCCTTGTTTTGCAATCATGTAAGCTAGTATTCCAAACTCTGCATTTGTAAGGTCTATATTTCTACTTTTGTATGAAATCATCATAGATGACGTATCGCATTTAAAGTCACTTTTGGACTCTTCTTTTGCTTCTGATTTTGCTTCATATCTTCTAATCACTGAGTGAATTCTTGCCTCTAACTCTCTTGGATCATAAGGCTTTGGCAGATAATCATCAGCACCAAGTGCTAGTGCTTTAATTTTGTCTGTAACATCACTTCTTGCCGAAGATATAATAATAGGAATATCCTGTCTCTCACGAATAGCCTCACAAACCTCTAGCCCATCCATTCCAGGAAGGGTTAAATCCAATATTACTAAATCAAAGGGCTTTAATTTTAATATACTTACTGCTTTAAAAGGGTCATCTTCTGTAATAACCTCAAACTCAAACTGTTCTAAATATTCTGTTAGTATTTCTGCCAGTTCTAAGTCATCTTCAATCATTAATATTTTTTTCATACGTGAATTTTAACAGAGATAAACTAATAGCTGGTTAAGCACTCATTATGTAAGCATCAAAGTCACATTGTATGCAATAAATGCAAGAGAATATGCAGCAATAGAAGTAAATGCTAAAAGATAGAAAAAATACCTTATTCCGCCTGCTTCACGGGTAAATACTATAGATGCTGCCAAACACGGCAGATAGATCATAATAACCACTATAAATGCCACTGCAGATGCAAAAGGAATATTCTTGCTTATTGCTGTTTTTAAAGAGTTATCTTCTTCATTTACATTATCCCCAAGTGCGTATAATACTCCCAGAGTAGACACTACCACTTCTTTAGCGGCAAGCCCAGTTTGAAGTGCTACACTCATCTTCCAGTCAAAACCTAGCGGTTCAAAAATAGGTACTGAAAACTTTCCGATTTTACCTAGATAACTCTGTTCCAAGTGAGCGACAGCTTGCTCATTTGCTAAATCAGTTTTTGCATCTTTGCTAAGAGCCATTTCTATCTTAGTGGCATATTCCTCTTCTATCATTAGATTATGAGGATAATTGCTTAAAAACCAAATCAGCATAGACGCAGCTGCGATAAAAGTACCAGCTTTTTTCAAATACATCATAGTCTTCGTTAAAACTGTGTGCCAAATGAGTTTAGCAGATGGCAGTCTGTACTTTGGCATCTCCATAACAAATGGTTCATCAGCACCTTTAAATGCTGTTAGCTTAAGAACTTTAGCAGCTACAAGTCCAATCATTGCACCACTTATGTAAATAGCAAAAAGAATATTACCGGCCATCTCAGGGGCAAAAAATGCACCTGCGAAAAGTACATAAACAGGAAGTCTTGCACCACAACTCATAAAACCTATTATAAAAAGCGTAAGTAGTCTATCTCGGTCATTTTTAAGTATTCTTGCGCTCATATAGGCAGGTATAGAACACCCAAAACCAGTAACTAGAGGGATAAAAGATTGTCCATGCATACCAAACTTATGGAAAAAACCATCAAGTAAAAACGCAACTCTAGACATATAACCAGTACTCTCTAAAAGTGCTATACCTATAAAGAGTATAATAATATTTGGAACAAAAAGAATTACTGCACCGACACCGGCTATAACTCCATCGACTACTAAAGAACGTACATCTTCATTTGGTATCGTTGCACCGATTGTGTCACCAAACCAGCTAAAGAATGCATCTATCCAATCCATAGGAATCGAGCCTATCTCAAAAGTAAGTTGAAACAAAGACCACATAAAAAACAAAAATATCGGTATCCCAAAAATTGAGTGAATCAGAGTTTTATCTATTTTTTCAGTTAATGTCTTTTTCTCTTCAATTACTTCTTGTTTTAAGACCTCAGCAATAATACCTCTATTAAAAGATGCATATTCTTCGGCAAATGATTCTTTAATATCATCACTATCATGGTGAAGTTCAATGTGTTTTGATGCTTCTATAAGTATGGGCTGTAATTCTATCCAAATAGGATCATCATGCAGTTTAGCATAAGTTTTTTTATTGTTTTTCAATAGATTTATAGCAACATTTCTATACGAATTTACTGCTTTATATTTATGCTTAGTTAAGTAATCGACTATAGTTGAAATCTCTTCTTCAACTGGCTCACTAAATATAAGTTTTGACTCTTGAGTCTCTTGTTCACTAACAGAGACGACTGCATCTAAAAGCTCTTCTATACCTGTTTTTGTAACTGCTGATACTTTTACACAAGGAATACCAAGTAGTTCTGACATATACTCAGCGTTTATTACTACCCCTTCTTTATCTGCTTCATCACTCATATTTAGGGCTATAACTACTCTTTTGCTCATACTCATAAGCTCGGAGGTAAGTTGAAGATTTTTCTCTAAGTTTGTAGAGTCAACTACATTGATTATCAAATCATAACTTTCAGCACACAAGTAGTCATGTGTAACTCTCTCTTCAATTGTATAATCTGTAAAAGCATAAGTTCCGGGGAGATCTACAACTGTAAAATGGTAATTTTTATAGTCAAAAAGCACTTCTGTTTTATCAACTGTAACACCTGAGAAGTTTCCAACATGCAGATGCGCGTTTGATACAGAGTTAATAAGCATACTCTTACCAACATTTGGTTGTCCAACAAGAGCTATTTTTATGTGATTAGCTATTATCGGACAAGCTTTTTCTTGCATTTGGTTCATATCTTTTGTACCTCTATTAATTGTGCTTCTTGAGCACGAAGGGCTATTCTCATCTTTCCTACTTTTACTTCTATTGTGCTCTTTGCAGGAGAGTGTTCAAGAACTTCTATAACTGATTCTTTCATAATACCAAAAGAGATAAGTCTCTGTTTCAAATCAGTTGATGCATGTAGTTTTATAACTTTTACCTTGCAAGCTTTCTTGCAGTCTTTTAATGTTTTCATATTTTAATTCTTGTTAAATTTTTATAATGATAATAAATATCATGTTAATTACTGATTAAAACTTGTATTCAAGTCTCACAAGTGCCCTATCAAAAGTATTTTTGTTACTTGTTGATTTATAATTTGTGTAAATACCTTCTACATACCATCTATCTGTTATGTCATAAGTAAGTATTGCATCTTTTTCTGTGATTCTACCATTATCACTGTAAAGCTCACCATAAACAAGCTCAAGAACTAAACCGTCTATAGAGATTCTATCAAACTCGTACCCTACACCTATTCTAAACGATTCTGCATTATTGTTTGAACCAGACGTATTAGCACTCCCTGCTTCAGAGATTGAAGATATTGAAGCTTCATCAAGCGAAGTATAGTAAGGTCCGCCACCAAAACCATTTGTTACATACTTTGAATTATCTGAAAGAGCTATGTTATATGCTCCTGCTAAAAAGGCACCGTTATAATGAAATATTGACATTGCTCCAAATATATTTCCATCTACATTAGAGTTTTCTAACTCTTGAATATTCGTAGCTTGTATCCCGTAGTCTAAGTGAATATCCTCTCCATCTATAAAGTAGATTCCTATTATTTCAGCATAAGCTATTGAAGCTTGTTTATCTATATAATTGTACCAAAAAGATGCCTCACTGTTTTTAGCATATTCGTACGTTATAGATGCCCCTAGCATACCAAAACTCTCTGAACTAACAAGATCTTTAAACTCGTTTTGAAATGCGTCTGCACTCTCATCCTGAGAATCATACCCTGCCCATCTGTTAAAGTATAAAAGTTGAGTTTTTAGATTGTCTTTGTAGTCTATATTTGCCCATACTCCTTCAAAAGTATTTGGAGCCATTCTGATATCATCACTATTTGCAAAAGGCATTTCTACTTTAACACGTCCGATTTTTGTTTGAAAAAAATCATTGCTATAGTTTATGCTGGCTTCTGCAATATATGCAAAAGAGTTTAGATCTTTAGCGAAGAAGTCTTCATTTAGATCTTTTTTATCTGGGTTGATAAAATCTATACTTTGAGATACATAGGCTACAAAGTGAGCCTGCAAACCATGAAATTCTGCAGTATTAAATCCAAACTCACCACCAAAAGAAGTAGCATGTTTTTCTGTTTTATTAGGCACTGCACTTATTTTATGGGCACTGTCTATATAAGCCAATCTAAACTTACCAAAAGCATCTGCGTAGTCAAACATACTATTGAAACTATCTGCTTTTTTTGGAAGTGTCTTTACTACTTCAAATCTTCCTGCTACATTTGAGTGAATAAAACCACTTTGCTCTAGAGCTGTAGTCATTTTTTCCATTACAACAGGTGTTTGCACTTTAGTAGTTTCGTCAGCTTGCGCTAAATAAATTGTATCTATCATTTTTAATCCGTCCTTATAATGTCTTGTTGTAATGATAATAGATATCAACTTAAAGGCATCTTAATAATGATAAATATTATCATTATTATTT
>JAQIBW010000313.1 GCA_027858865.1 Sulfurimonas sp.
TGCTACTATTGTGACATATTGTCGTGGCGGTAGTCGTGGCGCATTAGCTGCACAAACGCTTAGACGTTTGGGCTATAAAAATGCTACAAACCTAAAAGGTGGTCTTAAAGGCTGGGCAAAAGCCGGTTATAGAATAGAAACAGGTCTTGGAGTGACAAAACTAACAAAGGAAGATTAATGACTACTATTATTTTAAACCACCAGCCCTATGATGGAACGGATGTAACTTGGAATGCATTACGACTTGCAAAAACACTTCATAAAAGTGGAGAAGTGGTAAATATATTTTTAATGAATGATGCAGTTGATCTTGCTCGTGATAAAACTACAAAACCTGATAGTTACGATTATGATTTGGTTGAGATGCTATAAAATATGTATGTCAACGGTGTTACCCTTCAAGTATGCGGTACTTGTAATGCTCGTTGTGGTATTTTTAAAAATGAGCCATATTTTGATGAAAAAGTAACTTCAACTATGCAAGTGCTTGCTGATTGGGTTATTGAGAGTGATAAAGTTATAAGTTTCTAATCATAGTAGAGATAATTTTTTATTTGGTGTTATCATATTGATAGACAACACCTTTCTCATAATCTTCTACTAATGTCTTAAAACAACCGGCAATCTCTTTCATTGTCTCTATGTTTGGTTTTATATAAATCTTATTTTTACTCTTTGTCATAGTTATGATTTTTGCATCTTTTAGTTCTTTCAAGTGGCGAGAGATTGTAGGAAGTGCAAAATCAAAATGCTCTGCGATGCTCGTAACACAAGTAGCCTGAGCGATTATGTCATCTTTTGGTTTCGTGTCATCAATAGAACAAGCATATCCACCAGTGAAAATATTTTTAAAAATCATAAACCTTGTTTCATTACCAAGAGCCTTAAAAATTTTTATTTTATCATGCATATCTAGCATCTAATGACCTTGTATATATTTTAGAAAGGATTATATCTAAAGTAAATCTATTTAGCAATTTAGACAATTAACTATTATATAAGTAAAAATTATATAGAATTAACAAACTAAAAAATTTAAAGGTTTTAACTAATATGCTTGATATAAAACGAGAACATTGGGATAATATTTTTAAGACTAAAGATTACACTCAAGTTTTATGGCATCAAAACTCTCCAGAAGTTTCATTAGAGCTGATGAAAAAATACAAGATTAAAACAGATAGTTCTGTTATTGATGTTGGATGTGGAGCTTCCCTTTTAGTGGATAGTTTATTAGATGCTGGATATAAAAATATTACACTACTAGATACGTCTGCCACTTCACTTGAAATTGTAAAAAAAAGACTTCGTGATAATTTAGATATACCAGAGTATATATGTTCAGATATTATGAACTTTGAGAGTTCAAAAGAGTTTGATCTTTGGCATGATAGAGCTGTCTTTCATTTCTTAGTTTTAAAAAAAGAGAGAGCTAAGTATTTTGAAGTATTACAAAACGCATTAAAAGTAGGAGCAACTGCTATTATTAATACTTTTAGAGTTGATGGTCCAACGCAGTGTGCAGGGTTAGATATAGTTCAATATGACAGAGAAAAAATGATTCAAGAACTACCTTTAGGACTTGTTCTTGTGGAGTATAGTGAATACATACATAAGACGCCAAAAGATACAGATCAAAAATACAGCTCTTTTGTTATAAAAAAAGTACTACTTTAATGTAATCTTCATGTAACCTAATTACTTTATACTTTCGCTAATAAAAAAAAGGAATTTCAACAATGAAAAAAATAGTTTTATCAGCATTAGCTGCATTAACAATTGGTACAGTAGCAGCATCTGCTGGAGATGTTAAATTATACACAGATGGTGATGGTCAAGTATTTACTACTTCTGGCGAAGGTCGTACAGAGATTAAATCTAAAAGTACAAAAGTTTCTGCTAAAGCTTCAAAGCTTAAATTTAGCGGTTTAACATACTTAGGTTACACATATAATGATTATAAGTCTGGTAAAACAAGTTTAGGAGCTGATTATAAATCTGACGAGTCTAACTTTGAACTAAGACGTGCTTATTTTCAATTAAAAGCTTATCTTTTAGATGACCCTAAATCTTACTACCGTGTAACATTTGATATGCATCAGAATACAGAAGACGATATGGTTGTTCGTGCTAAATACGCTTACCTTTACTTAAATGATATTTTACCATTTACTGGTGTTGAAATAGGTTTGGCTCACCGTCCATGGCATGATTATGAAGCGCATACTGCTTGGTTATACCGTAATATATCTAAAGTATTTATTGAAGCTAAAAATGGTGGAGATTTAAGTAACTCAGCTGACTTTGGTGTTAATTTTAAAACAAAAACACAATATTTTGATAGTGAATTAGGCATATTTAATGGTGAAGGTTATCACTCAGATTTTAATGATGATGAAACGGGTTCAGCTCAAACAGCTATGAGTTTTGAGTGGAGAGCAACTGCTCATCTTCTAGGTGTGACAGGTAAAGATAAGCAAACTTCTAAAACATACTTAGATGCTTCTTTCTTTGGACAATATAATCCAAACCACAAAGATAGCGGAGATGGTGTAGCAGGACATTATGATGATTTAGTATTCATGGGATTACATACAGTATATAACCAACCAGAATTCTTAGTGTCTGCTCAGTATGTTACATCTCAAGATACTGCTAATGATTCAACATATGTTTCAGCTCAAGCTGGTTCAGGTTATAGCGTTAATGGTGAGTACCGTCTTGGTGCAGAAAAAGAGTATAGAGCACTTGCTCGTTATGATAGTTGGACAGATAAAAAACTTGTAAGCTCAACAGAAAAGGCTGACAATGCATATATCGTTGGTGCTGCTTGGGATCAAAATCATAATGTTCAATGGGTAGCTAATGCTATTATTACAGATAATGAATCAGGTAGTTCAAGAGAAATATACAATGGCGTAGCTTACATGCTAACTGCTGAAGTAAAATTCTAAAACTTAATTAAATTCAACTTCTCCTTAATTTCGTAAAGCCCACATGAACGGGGCTTTACGTTCTCCTCTTATTTAAAATCAAACATTTTTAAAGTACATATTATGTTCTATGTGTTAGTATTTGTTATAGTAATAAGTTATTATATACTTATATAAGGGGTGCTTGTGTCTTTTTCATTAGATATCGATCTTATTTCTACTAATATAGCTATTTATAAGAAAGTAGATGATGATTTTATTTTTGTTGCTTTCAATAAAATGGCTCAAAAGACAGAAAATTTAGATGCTAAGGTAATTATAGGGAAAAAATTAACAGAAATTTTCCCTGGAGTTAAAGAGTTTGGTTTATTTGATGTACTTTTGAAAGTTCAAGAGAGCGAAAAAAGTGTAATATTTGAAACAGCATTTTACAAAGACAGTAGAATTAGTGGTTGGCGTAAAAATAAAGTAAAAAAACTCCCAGATGGAAACTTAATAGTACTATATGAAGACAGTACAGTTCAAGTTGAAATTAAAAAGCAATTAAGCATACAAAAAAATCTTCTTCATACTATTTTTGACATAATTCCAGAGCTTATTTGGCTAAAGGATATTGATGGTGTTTTCTTATACTGTAACTCAAGGTTTGAGCAGTTCTTTGGTGCTAAAGAAGTAGATATTTTAGGCTCAACTGATTTTGATTTTGTAGAAGAAAATCTTGCAAACTTCTTTCGTAAAAATGATTTAAAAGCTTTAGAAAAAAATGTTCCAACAAGAAATGAGGAGTATCTTGTTTTTGCAGACGGTTCGCACAAAGGTATGTTTGAAACAACAAAAGTACCTATGTATGATGATGAAAAAAACATTATAGGCATTTTAGGAATAGCTCATGATATCAATGAAAGAAAAGAGCATGAAGAGCAACTAAAAATATATGCAAGTCATGATTCACTTACAGGTTTAGCAAACAGAACACTCTTCTTAGAACGATTATCGCAACTCTTAAAACACAGAGAGTCAGAAACTAATAAACATGCTGTTTTATTTATAGACTTAGATCACTTTAAAGTTATAAATGATGAAAAAGGTCATGCAACAGGCGACAAAGTCCTGATTGAGGTTGCTCATAGATTAAAAGGTCTTATTCGTAAAGGAGATACTTTGTCTAGATTTGGTGGAGACGAGTTTATAATATTGCTAGAAAATATTCATAGTACTGATGAAGCCGCAAAGGTAGCATAAAAAATATTAGATAAATTAAGAGAACCAATAACTATTAATGAAGATAAGTATAATGTTACTAGCAGTATTGGTATCTCTCTATCTCCAGATAACTCTAAAGATAGTGAAGTGTTAATTCACTACGCCGATATAGCAATGTATAAAGCCAAATCGAGCGGTAAAGATACGTACAAGTTTTTTGTTAAAGATTAAACTCCATCTACACGAAGTAGTTTAGTCTTTCCAACCATCAGATCAATAGTCATTCCTATTCTTTTAAATACACTCTCTTGTCTATACTCAATGTTGTGCTTTTTACAAACTTCTTTTACAAGAGGTTGCATCTTTTGTTGAAAACTTTGAGGTGTGTTTGGAAAAAGGTGATGTTCTATTTGGTAGTTTAAAAAACCATGTAAAAAGTCGATAAAATCAGAACCTGTATTATAGTTCACACTACCCATAATCTGTCTCAGATAAAACTCACCTTGTGATTTGTGAGGTTCGCTGAATTGGTAAATATCATCGGCAGAGTGATTTGGAACGATAACTAAAAATGAGTGAAGATTTGCATATACTTCAGCCATTAACATAATCAAAAAAGCACTAAAAACTGCGCTTGTTCCAAGTGGTAAAAAAAGAAGTGGAAGTAGGACAAATTTTACTAAAGCATAAGGAAGGTAAAAGTTTTTCCATAACTTTTTTCCATTCTCTGTAAATGGAGAAATTTGGTACTCTGTTATCTCTGAAAGTCTCTTTTTTCTACGCTCTTTATTTTCTAGTATTCTTAATGTATTTGGAGCGTAGTAAACCGGTTTCCAAAATGCTGCAAATGTATATACTATCACGTATCTTAAGAACATTGGAACTTTTGACTGAATTAGCCATTGAAGGTTTTTCTCAACATTATCTGGGTCATCATCTTCACCTAAATGATAGTGATGCATGATATTATGCTCATACTCCCAAGCCTCTGGTTTAATCCAGTCTAACCAATGAATATATCTATTATTTCCTCTTGCATAACCAGATTTAGTATACTCTTTAGGAATATTAGGAACTTTATCGTACGCACCATGTAAAATAGGGTGAGTGACATTTGCCCATCTAGATACATTTCCGACACCAATCAAAACAGCCGCAATAACTCCAAGAGTCCAGAAGCCAAAGGTGCTTAGTCCTATGGAAACCTCAAGTGATGTAACCATATATATTAAAAAGAAACCGCTAAGAGTTGCGCCTCTTCCCCATCTCTCTAATTTAAGTAGATGCTGATAATCTTCTTCTCCCACAGGACCTAGATTAGCTTTTATCTTTTCTAAATCACGTTGGAGTAGTTCTTTATTTACTTCCTCATATTTTGCATAAACATGAGCTGAAGATATTTTCTCTTTCATGACAGGTCTTATCGTTTGATGAGACTCTGGTAAAGCCTCTTTACCTGCAAGTTCTTCGTTGAGTTTTAAGATTTTTTCTTGAGCAGCTAATTCCTCTGCTTCTTCTGTTGACATGATTGATTCTCTAGCTTCTAGTAGATTCTCTATCGCTTTGTTTTCTATAGCTGACAAAACTTCCCTTTTATTTTAAAAAATTATAATTGATATTATAATTGAAAATGCTTAAAAGCATTCATATTTCCTTCTTAATATATAATAAACAGCATT
>JAQIBW010000157.1 GCA_027858865.1 Sulfurimonas sp.
CATCTTGATTTATAGCATCGTCGCTTTTAATCTTAGCGCGCACAAAGTGCTTCTTTTCATTATAAAATTATTGCAAGTTTTATAATCTGCACCACACTCTATTAATTCTTCTGCCATAGCAAAAGTTGTACCATCGATATACGAATTTAAAAAGCCATTAGTCTCTTGTAAAAGCCCAGCATAAAGTGCTGTTCCCATTTTATGATTCATCTTAATATTATTAATTTTAAAAAAATTAAAAAGCTCTATACTACTTATATCAAGTTCTATAACTAGATCAGCTGATGAGACTCTATCTGATTTTATTTTTTCAAACCATGGTAAAAAAGATAGCTTATTATTTATATTTTTTGTTTTACAAACCAAAGATACTTTTTTATGTAATCTTAATACATGGGTATATAAAGCACTAGCACTAGGCAGACACTTGGCATCTGCGACTATCATAACATATTTTGCGTTATCAATTCCATCTAAAATATTCTTCATATCTCTCTCACAATTGAGTGATTATACACTATTTTTTATTCATTTTATAAACGTAAGCCAGTACTTCGGCTACTGCTGCAAATAGCTCTTCAGGTATTGGCTTATCAACTTCTACCTCTGAATATAGACTTCTTGCTAAAGGTGGATTTTGAAGAATATGAACATTATTCTCTCTTGCTATCTTTTTAATCTGCTGAGCGATATTATCCATACCTTTTGCAACTACTACTGGAGCACGCTTTGTCTCTTCATATTTCAGAGCTACGGCATAGTGAGTAGGATTTGTAATTACAACATCAGCATTTGGAACTTCTGCCATCATTCTTTTCCTAGATGCTTCCATTTGAATTTGGCGGATTTTACCTTTAATTAAAGGATCTCCTTCCATATTTTTCATTTCATCTTTGATTTCTTGTTTGCTCATCTTAAGACCGTCAAAGTACTGTTTTCTAACAATAATAATATCTATTATTGCAAATATGAATATGATAAAAATCATTACAACAGCTAAAATTATTGCCTTATCAACCAGCCAGCTCAACTGTTGTGCTAGGCTAAACAGAGCTACAGTAGGAAGTTCAAGTATGAAGTAAAAGAAAAATATAAAGCCTATACCCAATGTAGTAAATGATTTAAAAGTTACTTTTATACCTTCAATAAGTTTTTTCATAGAAAAAAGATTTTTCATACCCTTTATAGGATCTAACTTACTAAATTTTGGTTGTATTGCGTCTAACGTAAAAAGAAATCCAAATTGGGCTATTGCAGCAACTACCCCAGCAGCTGCAACTGAGATAGCCAAAGGCATAACTATTAAAAGAAATTCCCTTATGGTTACTATTGCGATATCAAGCATAAACAGTTTGTCAAGGGGTGTACCAACAAGTGAGAAGTAATATTTAAAAAGAATAAGGATATGAGAAGCCATATACGGAAATAACATCAAAACTGCTAAAACTGCTACAAAAAGAGTAATAACTCCCGAAGCATCTTGAGACTTCGGAACATTCCCCTCTTTTCTGGCATCTTCTATCTTCTTGGCAGTGGGTTCTTCTGTTTTTTCAGCATCATCAGCCATTTAAATCTCCTAGAAGAACAAACAAAAATCTTTTAAAGATTTTTGTTTAGTACCATAGCGGTTAGCGTAGAAAAAGGGACTTGTTTCTTTTTCGTTCAAATTGTAGTAATCTTCTGTTATTTGGGCATCATCAGCCATGGATTATAACTTTAGTCCATTTTCATAGATATATCTATCCAGTTTGCTTGATGGATTAATGAGCCACTGCTTATAGCATCTACACCACTCTTTGCATAAGATTCGATTGTATCTAGTGAAATATTTCCACTTGCTTCTAGAAGTATATGTGAAAAGTTTTCATCTCGGTAAGATACAATTTCTCTTATTTGCTCTGGTGTCATGTTGTCACACATAACTATGTCTGCACCACTTTGCATTGCTTCTTTCGCTATTTCAAAGCTCTCAGCTTCTACCTCTATTTTTGCAGTAAAAGGAATCTGCTTTCTTGCTTTAAATATGTAGCTTTTTAAATCTTTTATAGTTTTAAGATGTGTATCTTTTATCATCAAAGAATCATCTAAACCCATACGATGATTTACTGCACCACCACATCTTGTAGCATACTTCTCAAATACTCTAAGTTGCGGTCTAGTCTTTCTTGTATCTAAAAGTTTAACTCCGTAAGGCTCGATAATATATACATATTTTTTAGTTAGAGTAGCAATAGAGCTAGCATGTAAAAGCATATTTAAGAGTGTTCTTTCAATACGCAGAAGTGTATGCGAGTCTCCACTAATCGTAGCAATCACATCACCCTTTACGAACTTTTCAGAATCACTTTTTAACCAAGTCAGTTCAAAACCCTCTAACTCAGCTAAAACATCTATATACTTTACTCCGGAAACAACACCATCACTCTTTGCAATAATTTTAGCACTTGCATCTACACTTGGCTCAACTAAAGCATATAAATCTCCACGACCAACATCTTCTGCGAGAGTTGCTAGTACAAATTCTTTTATCATAATGCTAACATTCTCTCTAAAGCAATCTTTGCCCACTTTTGAGTTTTTTCATCTACTAATATCTCATTTAAAGGTTCACCATCATCAATTGACTTTAGAGTCAGATAAACATCTTCAAGAGTAGTCTCATTCATAGTTGGACACTCAGGTTTTGTAGAAGAGAGAACATAAGTATTTTTCTTTCTTAAACGGTTTACCATATTAAACTCTGTACCAACTGCAACTTTTTGATCCTCAGGGAGTTCTGTAATGTACTTAATAAGTTGAGAAGTTGAACCTACAAAATCAGATGCATTACAAATTGCTGGGTCACATTCAGGGTGTACAGCTATCAAGATGCCAGGATATTTTTTACGGTAAAAAGTAATATCTTCCACCGTGAAAAGTTGGTGAACTGAGCAAAAACCGTTGTAACAGATGATATCTGCATCATTTGGATTTTTACCATCGCCTATGACACAAGATTTCAGTCCCATTTGATTTGCTATGTTTTGACCTAAGCATCTATCAGGAACGAAAAGAATCTTCTTGCCTTCGCCTAAAGCTGTTGTGATGATTTTTTTAGCGTTAGAACTTGTACAGACCATACCACCCATCTCACCAACTTTTGCTTTTACATCAGCATTCGAGTTGATGTACGTAATAGGCATGATATTATCTTTAGATATTCCATTATCTTCAAGATATTTTACAGATTCGTCATAGTACATTGAGTCAATCATTCTAGCCATAGCACAACAAGCAGCTTTTGGCATAACAACTCTTTTATGAGGAGAAAGAACTTTTACACTTTGACCCATAAATCCAACACCGCTAAAAACTACAAACTCTGCATCATCATCTCTTGTTTTAATAGCAAGTTCAAGTGAGTCACCAGTAATATCAGCCATTTCAAACACTTCATCTCTTTGATAATAGTGTGCCACAAGAGTTACGCTTAACTTCTTTTTTAATTCAATAATTTTTTGTTTTAATTCTTCATTTGTAAACTTCAACAAATAACCTTTAATATATAATTTTGTAATTATATCGAATTTTATATACTTATAACTATATGTAAAGTAGAATGTCACAATTAACATATGAGGTTTTTAATGGAATTTTTATTTAACACGAATGTACAGTTTTTTATAGCCGCTTATTTAGTTGGTGGTATTCCTTTTGGTCTGCTACTTGCAAAAAAGTTTGCAGGTGTAGATGTTAAGGCAAATGGAAGCGGTAGTATAGGTGCGACAAATGTACTTAGAGTTGTAAAAGAGACAAACCCTGATTTGGCAAAAAAACTTGGAGCTGCTACTCTTGCACTAGATGCTTTAAAAGGTATTTTAGTTTTAGCTGTTGCTTATTTCATGGGAATGAGTGAATCTACACTCTGGGGAATAGCTGTTTTATCTGTAATAGGTCACTGCTTTAGTCCGTACCTAGGTCTTGAAGGGGGTAAAGGTATTGCAACGGGCATGGGAGTTATGATGTTTATGCTTCCTATAGAGACAATTATCGCACTTGTAGTTTGGGCGGTAAGTGCGAAAACAATTCGCATTTCTTCTATTTCATCACTTACTGGTGTAGCAGCACTTTTAATCTCTAGCTTTTATATCCATCCTGATATGGCTCACGCTCCTGTAGTTTTTATTGTCTTCTTACTTTACTATAAACACATTCCAAATATCATTCGTCTTTTAAAAGGTGAAGAAAAAAGAGTAGTCTAATGACCATTCATATACAAGAGCTAAAGTTTCAATGTATCATCGGGATTTTAGATTTTGAAAGAGTAACTTCACAAGATGTGATTATAGATATCACAATAGATTACGAATATGAAAATAATTTCATAAACTATGCACAAATTGTTCAATTAGTTAAAGAAATTATGATAAAAAATGAGTTTTTACTCATTGAAGAGGCTTTAAATAACTTGAATTTAAAGTTAACTAAAGAATTTTCATCGATAAAAGGCATGTTTATTAAGATAACAA
>JAQIBW010000294.1 GCA_027858865.1 Sulfurimonas sp.
AAATGAAATAGATGAAGTTGCTATGGAAGATATTTTTTATGCCCATAATCCTGCAACTACTATTAAGCTGGCTCAGTTTCGTGGAGCTATTATGTTAAAACTATTAGAAGTGCATGGAGAGTTTTATGAATACACAGCACTTCAAGTAAAAAAAGCTTTAACAGGAAAAGCAAAAGCTGGTAAGGAACAAGTTGCTTTTATGGTTAAAAGACTTTTAAATATTAAAAAAGAGATAAAACCACTTGATATATCAGATGCAATGGCAGTTGCTATAACACACTCACAAAGAGTTACTATTCGTAAATAGTTTTAACAAAACTCTTGCGATATATCAAACAATAAAAAAAGTAAAGAGTGTATACTTCCTCATAATTATAAGCAATAATTTTATAAAGATAACACAAAAAAATCTTTTGCATAATAAAGGAAAAAATATGAATAATTTACCAGAAGGTCATCCGGTTAGAGTATATATTGAAGAAAATCAACTTATCCGTGGTTTGATAGCTAGTATTAATAGTATAAATATAGTAGAAAATAACGAAGAATTTAAAGAAAAATTTGCAAGACTCTGTTTAGTAGAAAAACATTTTGCTAGAAAAGAGAATCAACTTTTTCCTTACTTAGAGCAGTATGGGTGGACATCACCTTCACAAAATATGTGGGCTTTTCACGATGATATTCGTGCTATAGTAAAACAAGCTAGAAACTTAGTTCAAACAGGTGAAATGAAGTCATTAATGATGGTTCTACAAAATCTTTTTCAAAATTTAGAACATATTATGCAGGTTGAAGAGGGAAGATTACTTCCAAGAGCTTTGGAAATGCTTCAAGAAGATGATTGGAAAGAGATGCGTGATGGTGATGAAGAGATAGGTTGGATGTTTGACGAAGTTCCTGCAGCTTACCCTGCTCATATAAAAGATGAGTATATTCATCCATCACAAGATACAAAAAAAAGAAAACTTCCTTTTTCTCTAGAGGGTAGAATAGATTTAGAACAAGGTCACATGTTACCAGAACAGATTAACTGGTTACTAAAATTTATGCCTGTTGACATCACTTATGTTGATGAAAATGACATAGTGATTTTTTATAATCGTGGAGATAATAGAGTTTTCCCAAGAAGTGCAGGAATCATCGGTCGTGAAGTTAAGTTTTGTCATCCGCCAAAGTCGGTTGACCAAGTGCTTATGATTTTAAGAGAGTTTAAAGCAGGTAGAAGAGACGAAGCAGAGTTTTGGATTACTTTCAAAGGTCAGTTTATTCATATTCGCTATTTTGCCATAAGAGATGATGAAGGAACTTATAAAGGTGTTATAGAAGTTTCTCAAGATGTTACTCATATTAGAGGTCTTGAAGGTCAGCAAAGGTTACTTGATTGGGAATAAATTTAGTTATAATGATCCAAAATAACATTAAGGAATAACTAAAATGGCAAAAATAAACAACGCTAGTATTGTAAAAGAAGCAAATATCTATTATGATGGAAATGTAACGAGTCGTACAGTAGAGTTAGCAGATGGTTCAACTGTGTCTTTAGGAATTATGTTACCTGGAAATTATACATTTGGAACTAACGAAGCTGAGATTATGGAGATGCAAAGTGGTGATTTAGAGATTAAATTACCAGGTAAAGAGTGGAAAACACTTAACACACCTGAGACTTTTAATGTTGGAGCAAATGCATCTTTTGATGTTAAAGTTAAAACAGTTACAGACTACTGTTGTTCATATATTAAGGGCTAAAGCACAACTTAGAAAAAAACTAAATTTTTTTCTGCAAGGACTAAAGTTTAGCTTATAAAAAATATCCAGAGTTCTAATACTCTGGAGTTCTATCTTGTGTTCCAACATATAGTTGACGAGGACGAGCAATTTTTATAACGTCTTGTTCTTGAAGTTCTATCCACTGAGCTATCCAACCAGGTGTTCTACCTATAACAAAAATAACAGCAAACATAACTTTTGGAATTATAAGAGACTGAAGTATGAGACCTGAATAAAAATCTATGTTTGGATAAAGGTTTCTGCTAATAAAATAATCATCATTAAGAGCAATCTGCTCAATTTTATTAGCTACCTCAATTAGTTCACTATTTATTCCAAGTTCTTCAACAAGGTCATTTCTAATAGCTTTAAGAGCCTTTGCACGAGGATCAAAGCTTTTATAAACGCGATGTCCAAATCCCATAAGCCTAAATGAATCATCTTTGTCTTTTGCACGAGCAATAAACTCATCTACTCTATCAACTGTACCTATCATTTCAAGCTGGCGAATTACAGACTCATTAGCACCTCCGTGAGCACGCCCCCAAAGAGCACTTATCCCTGCACTAATAGCAGCATATGGGTGAGCATGAGTTGAACCTACGTTTCTCACAGATGTAGTTGAAGCATTTTGTTCATGATCTGCGTGAAGAGTAAAAATAGTATCAAGTGCTTTTATTTCTATTGGACGAAGATCAACATAGTTGTGTGGATATGATCTCATCATATACAGAAAGTTTTCTGTAAAACCCTTTTTAATATCTGGATAAATAATTGGCAGTCCATTTGAATATCTATATGAAAAAGCAGCAAGGGTAGGTATTTTAGCAATTATACGGTTAGCCATTTCCGTATACTCTTGAGGAGTGTCAATATCTAAATGGTCAAAGTAAAAAGTTGATAAAGCAGATACTCCAGCAGAAAGTATTGCCATAGGATGAGCTCTATCAGGAAAAGAATCAAAAAGTTTTTTCATACCTTCATGTATGAACGATCGTTTCTTCATCTCCTCTGAAAAGTTTTCAAGCTCTTCAGCTGTAGGTAGCTCTTTATTTAGAAGAAGGTAAGCCGTATCTAAAAATGTTTTTTCATTAGCGAGATATGATATGTCATACCCCCTATACATTAATTGACCTTTGTCTCCATCTATATAAGTAATTTCAGAACGACAAGATGCAGTAGATGTATAACCTCTATCAAAAGTAAACATCCCTGTCTCTTTGTAAAAAGTAGAGATATCAACAACTGAAGGACCGACAGTACCGTCTAAGATAGGAAGTTCGTAGGTATTTCCATTTCTGTTATCTGTTAGTGTCATTGTTTTTTTACTCATATAAATCCTTTATTACTTTATTGTAAATTATTATATAATATAAATTGTGAAGCTAAATTATTTAAACTAACTTCATCTAACGCACCTGAGACCCGATTCACTTCTTTTCCATTTTTAAATACTATGATAGTAGGAATACTTCTGATGCCAAACCTAGCTCCGAGATTTTGTTCATTCTCTGTATTTACTTTTGTGTATAGTGCTTTTAGTGGAAACTTTGCAGCACTTTTTTCAAAGTTTGGTCCCATCATTTTACAAGGTCCACACCAAGGTGCCCAAAAATCTACTATAACTGGAATATCACTATTTACTAAAACTTCATCGAAGTTAGCATCTGTTAGTTCTACAGGTTTTGTCTCTAAAAGAGAATTTTTACATTTTCCGCAGTTAGCCTTTTTATAAGACTCTTTTTGCGGAATGTTATTAGCACTTTTACAGTTTGGACATATTACGCGCATTTTTTTCTCCTATGCAGTGTAAATTCTAATCTTTTATTTTATAACACTATGGCAAATATATTGCCTCTTCTAAATAAATATATTCTTTTTTTGTTTAGTGATGAGATTGATGCTTTAAAATCATCGATACTAAGTATTTCACTGTCTTCTACCTGCACTATGATATCATCTTTTATAATGCCGATTGAGTGTGCTTCACTATTTAATTCTACTTTATCAACTAATACTCCACCACGTATGTTAGCATTAGCTCTTAGTAGTTTTTGTAACTCTACAGGTAGAGGTACTACATTCATTCCTTTATAGTTTAAAGTTCCAGATGCTATTTGATTATCCAATGAACCAAGTTCTACATTTACGACATCTACTTTTTTATCTCTTAAAAACTTTATACTTACAACTTTTAATGGTTGAAATGAACCTATAATATTTTTAAGTCCACTTGCACTCTCTACTTTTTTTTCATTTATCCAAAGAATTAAATCACCTCTTTTTAAACCAGCTTTACTTGCAGGAGAATTCTCTTCAATGCTTATAATAAGTCCGCCGTATTTATTGTCGTAAAAACTGCTCATGTCTTCATTTACATCAGAGGTTCCAACGCCTAAATAAGCACGACTATATTTTCCAGTGTTGATAAGCTGGGTAGCAATAGATGTAACCATGTTAGATGGTATTGCAAGACCAATTCCGACATTTCCACCGGTTCTTGATATGATGGCTGAGTTGATTCCTATTAGATGTCCTGCTGAGTTAATAAGTGCTCCACCTGAATTACCTGGATTTATAGATGCATCTGTTTGTATAAAATCTTCATATTCTACGATACCGATGCCACTTCTACCAGTTGCTGATACTATTCCCTGTGTTATAGTTTCACCAACACCAAACGGATTTCCAAGTGCAAATACAACATCACCGACTTTTACTTTGTCTGAGTTTAAAAATGTAACAGCATTTAAGTTCTTTCTTTCAATCTTGATTATTGCTATATCACTCTTTGCATCTGTGCCGATTAGTTTTGCATTGTATTCTTTTTTATCTCCAGCAATGCTGACTTTTATCTCATCTGCTCCAGCTACAACATGGTAGTTAGTAACTATATAACCATTTGTGGAAATTATTACACCACTTCCTGATGCACCTTGAGGCATTCTGTCTTGTCCATTGTTATATGGATTGCCAAATGTGTTTGGGCTTGTTATAGTTTTTCTAGTTGATATATTTACAACGCTCGTTCTTACATTTTCTAAAACGTTGTTATAGGATAGGATGAAGTCTTGACTGATAGGATTTTTGCGCTGAGTATTTTCATTGGCATAATTGAATTCAACACTATCTTTGGAGTAGAGCATAGTTAGTGCAACTAAACATATTAGAACTGCTTTTTTCATTTTATTTCCTTCATGTGATAACCAAAGTTTATAACTAATTGGTTTACGAAGTGCTAATGAAGAACTAATAAAGAGTTAACGATTGCTACTCTTTAAAAGATTTTATACTTTCTGCCATTCCAAATTCTGGGTGTCTTACTGGATCAAGTACAGCTTGAGCTATTTTATTGTTATCGTTATTTATAACAATTGGTGCTAAAAAGTTTACAGTAGATTTTTCTAAAGGTTTTTGTATAACTACTATGTTATAAGCACTAACATTAGATTTATCATTAATCTCTAAAAGTTTTTGTATATCAGATGGTATATCAAATGAGTATTCTCTAAGTGCATAAGGGTTTGCTATAGTAAAAGAAATATCTTCATTATCTGCATCTTTGATTGTTGAAAATAGTTCATCTATTTCACTTATATTTACTTTTAGAGTATCTTCAAAACCTAAGATACTTCCTTTAACATCATACTCTTTCATCTGTTTCTCCTTAGAATAGGCCTTCTTCGTATTTTATACTAGAAGATATTATATAGCTTGTAGCATTTTTTATGCCAGATAAACTATGATAATCACCAATACCAAAAGCAAAACTTTTTTCTTCATGTATGACAGAAATTCCATCACTCATATCTACAAGTGATAATTTTGATTTTTCAAGAAGTCTTGCATCTGTAATACCGCTAAATTCTAGGTTTAGTGTTAGCCAGTCAAAACCTCTTGCACTATCTTGACAAGCTATAACTACTTGTATAACAGTTGGAGACATTACTTCTACACAACGAATCTCAGCATCTACAAATCCACCAAACCTTGAATTAAAGTTTGGTAGATCTTTTGCAAGTATAGGTTTCACTTTATTGACAACCTACACATTCCATACTTCTGTCTTCTACATCATTTGTAAATTCTGGAGATTGTGAACGAAGGTAGTAAGTAGATTTAAGCCCTAGTTTCCAAGCAAGCATATATATCTCATTTAAGTAACGTCCACTTGCTTTATCAAGAGTTATAAAGATATTTAAACTCTGACCCTGATCCAGCCATTTTTGTCTAATTGCTGCTGCTTTTATAAGTAGAGTCTGGTTTAATTCATAAGCGGGAGTGTAGTAAGCCCAAGTCTCAGGAGAGAGGTTAGGAACAACAACAGGAATAAGTCCACTTAGATTTTCTTCAGACCATTTTCTTTTAAATACAGGCTCAATAGCTTGAGTTGTACCAGTTAATATAGAAATAGAACTAGTAGGAGCAATGGCCATTAGATAACCATTTCTCATACCCTGCTTTTTAACTTTAGCTCTTAAATCATCCCATTCATATGTAGATGCAAACAGACCGCCACGGTCAACAAGGTTTAAAACTTGGGCATTAGCATGATCCATAGGCATAACACCTTTGCTCCACTGTGAACCTTCAAAGTCTGGATAAGTTCCTTTCTCAAGTGCTAAATCAGAAGATGCTGAGATGGTGTTATAGCTAACAGCTTCCATGATTTCGTCTATCTTATCAAAGTGTTCTTGACTTCCCCATGTTATAGCTTGTTCAGCTAGCATCTGAGCTTCACCCATAACACCTAAACCTATAGAGCGGCTTTTCATGTTAGTACGTTTTACTTTTTCAATAGGGTAGAAGTTAAGATCAATAACGTTATCTAAACAACGAACAGCAGTAGGTACGATTTTATCAATATCTTCTTTAGAGTTTACACGAGACAAGTTTACAGATGCTAAGTTACAAACAGCAGTGTCGCCATTTATTTTTTCTTTTTCAACTACATAAATAGGTAGTCCGCCAAGAGAATCAAGCGCAGTTACTTTTTTCGCAGGTTTCTCTGCACCGCTATCTACTTTTACTATTTCATCTTCTTCATAAGAGACACTCTCTCCATTTTCAAAAATGAACTTTATCTTGTAGTGGTTAGGGTTAGTGTTTTGAAAAATCTCAGTACAAAGATTTGAACTTCTGATAACACCAACGTGGTTGTTTGGATTTGCTCTGTTTGCATTATCTTTAAAACAAAGGAACGGTGAGCCAGTTTCAAAGTAAGAAGTTAAAATCTTTTTCCAAAGGTTTTTAGCTTTTACTTTTTCTTTGACTATGCTCTCATCTTCTTCAAGTTCTTTATATCGTTTACTGAATTCTTCACCATAAAGTGTAGCTAACTCTCCAACATCATAAGGATCAAAAAGTGTCCAGATTGCATCTTCTTGAACACGTTGCATGAAAAGATCATTTAACCACATTGCCGGAAAAAGATCATGAGCACGACGACGCTCTTCACCAGAGTTTTTCTTTAAATCTAAAAAGTCATTGATATCTATATGCCATGGTTCCATATAAACTGCTATAGCACCTTTTCTTGTACCCAATTGATCAACTGCTATTGCAATATCATTTGTAATCTTTAAAAAAGGTACCGTTCCTCCAGCTGCATTTTTATGTCCATCAATAAATGAGCCCATAGAACGAATACCAGTCCAATCCCAACCGATACCTCCACCAAACTTAGAAAGCATAGCCATCTCTTGGTAAGAGTCAAAGATACCTTCAATGTTGTCTGGAGTAGAACCGATGTAACAAGAGCTTAGTTGGTGTCTAGTTGTTCTAGCATTAGAGAGTGTTGGAGTTGCAAGCATAACTTGAAACTGAGATACCATGTCATAGAACTTTATAGCCCACTCATGCTTGTCTTCTTCTCTTTGCGCTAAGAACATAGCTATTGCCATAAACATATGCTGAGGAAGCTCTATGGGGTTACTGTTTCTATCTTTGATCAGGTATCTGTCATAAAGTGTTTTAACGCCAAGATAGTTAAAAAGCATATCGCGTTCAGGTTTGATATGTTTTTCAAGTCTATCAAGGTCATACATATCTCCTAAGCCCATAAGAAGTCTACCTTCTTTCGTGCCTTTTTCGAAATATTTTTTAAGTGAACCATAACCTGTAAAACCATTTACTTGATGATAAAGATTAAACATAAATAGTTTAGATGCAACAAATGTCCAGTTCGGAGCATCTATATCTATTTTATCAACAGCAGTTTTGATTAGAGTTTGTTGTATCTCTTTAGATGTAATGCCATCGCGAAAGTGAATCTGAGCATCAACTTCTAACTCACTTTGAGATACATTAGCCAAACCTTCAACTGCAGCTGAAGTATATTTTTGAATCTTAGTAATATCTAGTGGCTCTGTTCTTCCATTTCTTTTTATAATTGTTATCATATTTAGTGTCCTGAATTATAAGCTATAGATGTAAAAAAAATCATCTATAGTTCTCTTTATATTTATATTAGTGAATCTTAGCAAATTTATAATAAATTAACTATTACGATTTCTTATTATTATTTGAATACTCTTTTAAATATAGCATCTACATTTTTCGTATAGTAATCATAATTAAAACATTCACGAATTTTTTCTTCACTTAGTGACTCTCTTAACTCTTCATCTGCTAGTAAATGGTTTAGGTATAAAGACTCACCTTCTTCATTTGTAGTAGGCTTGCCTTGTTGAATTTCTTCCCAAACTTTCATAGCATTACGCTGAACTATTCTATATGCATCTTCACGAGATACACCTTGAAGTGGAAGCTCTAAAAGTACACGTTGAGAAAATACAAGTCCGCCAGTAAGGTTCAAGTTTTTCATCATATTTTCTGGGAATACTGTAAGGTTAGCAATTACGCTATTCATACGGTGAAGCATAAAGTCCATTGTAATAAATGCATCTGGTAACCAGAAACGTTCAGTAGAAGAGTGACTTATATCTCTTTCATGCCATAAAGCAACATTTTCCATGGCTGGTGCTGCGTAAGCTCTAATCATTCTTGCAAGACCTGTGATATTTTCAGTAAGGATAGGGTTCCGTTTATGAGGCATCGCAGAAGAACCTTTTTGACCTTTTGCGAAAAACTCTTCAGCTTCATATACTTCTGTTCTTTGTAAGTGCCTTACTTGAACTGCAAACTTTTCAACTGAAGAAGCTAGCAGTGCTAAGGTAGTAGCAAGTCTTGCATAACGATCTCTATGAACAACTTGGTTCGAGACAGGCTCTGGTTTTAATCCAAGTTCAGCCATAGCGTATTCTTCTAGTTCAAGTGGTGCATGAGCAAAGTTACCCATAGCTCCAGATATTTGTCCAACTGCAATGACTTCCATAGTTTGCTCAAGGTTTAGTAGGTGACGAGCTACTTCATCATACCAAACAGCTAAAGTCAGACCAAAAGTTATAGGCTCGCCGTGGATTCCATGAGAACGTCCAACCATTAAAGTCATTTTATGTTCCTGGGCACGTTTCTTAATTGATTCCATTAATATTTTTACATCATCAATTATAATGTTTAGAGAGTCTCTCATTTGAAGAGCTACACCCGTATCAACTGCATCAGAACTTGTCATACCATAGTGAAACCATCTTGACTCTTCGCCTAAGCTCTCTGAAACACTTGTATTAAATGCAATGAGGTCATGTTTAGTAACTGCTTCAATCTCTTCAATACGTTCTACTGAAAAAGTTGCATTCTTTACAATTTTATCTGCATCCTCTTGAGGAATCTTTCCAAGTTTTGCCCAAGCTTTTACCGCAGCCTTTTCTACTTCTAACCATGCAGCATATCTTGCATGTTGTGTCCATTTATCTGCCATCTCTGGACGTGAGTATCTATCTATCATTGTCTAGGTCCTTATGATTTTTATGTTTTGAGGACATCTAAAAATTTTCTAGGTTTATAGATGAGCTTCTTATGTGTTCACTTATTTTTATGCTAAAATTCGCACATAATAAAGTCATTTATTTTACATAAATTATTGTAAATTATTGATTAAATGAGGATTAAATTTTGCCATTTATAATGAAAAAAATGTTTGCCCCAATAAAGCAGAAAGCTTTTTTATATCTTATAAAAGAGTTAGACTATACACAAAAAGAAGCACAAAGATTAATAGCTAAAGGACGACTCTTTATAAATGGTGAGCCTATGACAAGAACAGCGGGTGAAATAGAGGGCGAATTTGAATTTATATACTTTGAGCCAATTACAAAGGGTTTAGAGCCTACAGCAATTCATGATGAGTTTGTTGTATTTGATAAACCAAGTGGAGTTCTTATTCATCCTCAAAATAGAAGGACACCTTATTCTCTTATAGATGAACTTAAGTATCAATACGGAAGAGAAGCCAACATTGCTCATAGAATAGATCAAGAGACAAGCGGATTAGTTTTATGTGCTAGAAACAAAGAGAGTGAACGGGATATTAAAATGATGTTTCAACAAAGAGATATGAAAAAGAAATATCTTGCTCTGGTACATGGAGAACTAAAAGATAGTATATGTATAGAAGCTCCACTCTTAAGACGTGAAGATGAAAGTGCCATTGTTAGAATGGTTGTAAAAGTTCATGAAGAAGGAAAAGCATCTAAGACAGATATCAAGCCTTTAAAGTATTTTAAAGATAGGGATATGACTTTTGTAGAGTGTTCTCCATACACAGGAAGACAACATCAGATAAGAGTTCATTTGTTTCATGTGAAACATCCAATAGTTGGAGATCCAATATACGGACAAAGCGAAGAAGATATAGTAAGGTTTTTAGATAAAGAGCTAGATGCTAAAAGAAGAATAGAACTTAGTGGTGCTTCTAGACTGCTTCTTCATGCAAATGAGTTAGAGTTTGAACTATATGAAAACTTTCATCATATACAGAGTAAGGTTGACTTTGAGCATATATGCTTTAAATCTATGATTATTCCTTCACAATGTGAATAACATTTACAGATTTTTAAAAGACATTAAATTAACGAAATCTATTTATTGTGAGAATAGCTCTGAACATCCTATTTTAGGGGTTTAAGCTATGTGAAAGTATTGTGAATTAAGAATAAATTTATATAAAATAATTCTTAAAAAAATAAAGAATTTAGTAATTTATCTACTAAAAGCTAAAAGATATTCACAACTTAGAACAATGTGTGAATAATTCACATTTTTATAAAATTTTAGAATTTCTTTATTTTATTATTTTTATTTAAGAGATTTTGAAAATAGTGTGAGGATTATTTTTTTATAAGAAAAGTAGGGTATTATTACATCTATAAACGACCTCCCTGGTGTGTTGGTCGTTTTGCATATAGAAACATCGAAGAGGAGCAGATTTTCATTTATGAAAATATAGCCCGATGAGAGATTAGTTTCATATGTAATTAAGTTCGCAATTTTGAGGAGCTCTTATTTTGAAAAAATATGTTACCCGAATAATTGCAGTAAATGAACTTAATATAATTACAGAAATAGATTTCTTCTAAACTGCGTTATATCTTTTAATGATTTTCTTAACACGATTTTTTAAATTACGTAGTGCTTCAACACTTGTTATACCATCAGCAGTTAAATTTTCAAAACCATCATCAAACTGTGCTTTTGCAATCCAACCAATCTTCTTGTGGTATTTAATACCAACAAAACGAACATCACCAAAGTGTAGTTCACAAAGATCATATATTCTTTTAATACGGTCAGTATTTGTTTTTTTCTTTTCAGCCATTATATTATTCCTTTATATATTTGTCCGAGAAAGGAGCAAAACCCCTTCTTCTTTACTTAGGCCACTAAGGCCACTCATAGTAGAGAATGCATTGGTTAGCATTCCCAGAAGTCAGCCTTAAGAAGGCTGATTATTAATGTATATTGATATTTTATCATAAGGTATATTACAGAAAGTTTACTAGTCTTCTTTTTCGTCATCGTTTGTTGAAGCTCTTATGAACCCAATGACCCCAACAGCACAAACTACTATTAAAAAAACTATTTGAAATATTTCTACATAGTTCATTATAAGTCCCCTTCAGTCTTCTCTTTAAGTTGACCACATGCAGCGCTGATATCTATGCCCTTAGAGTCTCTTATGGTACATAATAAGCCATGTTTAATCAAGTAGTCGGCAAATGTAACCATATCTTCTTTAGAAGGTCTGTCATACTCTGTTCCTGGGTAAGGATTAAAGTATATTAGGTTTACTTTTGCTTTTATACCATGAAGTAGTTTAACAAGCTTCTTCGCAGAACCTAGATCGTCATTTTTGTCTTTAATGACGAGATATTCAAACATAACTCTTTTTCTAGTATCTATAGGAAAACGTTTTACCGCTTCTATAATAGAGTTTATGTTGTGAGCTTTGTTCATAGGAATTAGCTCAGTTCTAAGCTTATCATCTACAGCGTGAAGAGATATCGCTATATGAACACCCAAATCCATTGCTCCAAGTTGATCTATTTTATTGCTAAGACCACTTGTAGAAACTGTTTGACGTTTACCACCTATACATAGCCCATCATCTTCTTTAAATATCTCTATCGCTTTTGCTAGGTTATCTAAGTTATCTAGAGGTTCACCCATACCCATATAAACGATATTTATCTTTCTGTTGTGTTTATGATCATTATCGCGCTTTAGAGTTACAACTTGAGCTACAATCTCTCCAGCAGTCAAGTCTCTTGTAAAACCACCTTTTGCAGTTAAACAAAATGAACACCCTACTTTACACCCTACTTGAGTTGAAACACAAATAGTATATCTGGCTTCTTGAACTACTTCACCATTGTCATCAAGCTGGGTATCTTTCATCTTTAACCAAACTGCTTCCATCGTTTTGCCATCTTGCATCTGAAGAAGGTATTTTATGGTTCCATCAGAGGATACTTCTTTGTTTACAATTGTAAGAGGATTAACTACATACTTTTGTGCAAGTTCTTCTCTTAATGCTTTTGGTACATTCTTCATATCGTCAAAATTCTCAGCATATTGATGATACAACCAACCAAATATCTGGTTTACTCTAAAGCTAGGTTTGATTAAAGTTTGTAGTTCTTTCTTTGTGAAATCAAGTAATGAAGGTTTAGTGTTAGTCATTATTTTGTTAGTTCCTTGATTCTATTTTTAACATGTGTAGCTAATAACTCTTTAGCTTTTTCATGATTCTTTAAAAAGTCTTCATGAGCATCTTCGTTTGTATAGTTAGTTATACAGAATACTCCACCAGCTGGAATATCGAACTCTTCTGCAATTTTTAAAACACTAAAAAATTCCATGTTCTCTATCTCTACGCCAAAACTTAAAAACTTTTTAGTTAGTTCTTTGTTAGTTGAAATATAGTTAGATGAATTTACTATAACATCTTTAACTCTGTTATCTATGTTGGTAGAAACAACATTGTCTAGTGGAGTATAAGCATCTGAACTTAGAAAGCCGAGTTCTATATTTGAAGCTGTTTTAGACTCTACAATATCAAAGATACTATGATTTCCGTAACTACCAGCACTTCCCATAAAAAGTAAAAATTCTGGTTTATCAAATAGACATAGTCTTGTTAGATTCATAGCAGTTTCAATAAGTCCTACACCCATAGGTTGTGCAAAATCAAAAGTCTCGTTGTTTCCAGCGCAAATAATCATCCTGTTATCCTAAAGTCTTACAGGTATATTATTATCATGTAGATAGTGTTTTAAATCTATAATATCTATTTCTTTATAGTGAAAGATACTAGCAGCCAATGCTGCATCTGCCCCATGTTCAAAAGCTTCTTTAATATGTTGCATTGTTCCTGCTCCACCACTTGCAATAACCGGTACATTTACAGCACGGGATATCTGCTGTGTTATATTTAATTCAAACCCTGCTTTTGTACCATCTGCGTCCATAGAAGTAAGTAGTATTTCACCGCTTCCACGTTCTACAACTTCTTTTGCCCACTCTACTGCATCTATGCCAGTGTCAACTCTACCACCATTTAAAAATACATTATATTTATCACCAGTTTTTTTAACATCGATTGCAGTAACGATGCACTGAGAACCAAAACGTTTTGCACCTTCATCTATAAGCTCAGGACGTTTAATAGCTGCTGAGTTTACACTTACTTTATCACAACCAACATTTAGTAGTTTGTATATATCATCAAGTTTTCTGATTCCACCACCAACAGTGAGTGGTATAAAAACCTCACGTGCTACTTGGGCTACAATATCTACTATAGTATCTCTATTATCACTAGAAGCTGTAATGTCTAAAAATGTGATTTCATCAGCACCCTCTTCGTTATATCTTTTTGCAACTTCAACAGGATCACCTGCATCTCTAAGACCAACAAAATTTACACCTTTTACAACACGTCCATCTTTTACATCAAGACAAGGGATAATTCTTTTAGCGAAATAATTCATGATAGTAGAACCTCTTATAATATATGGCAATTATACAGTTTACTGCTTATATTTAAATATGATAAATAAATAAGTTATATGTTTTATCGCTGAACTTTTGATGTTTGACAAGTGAACTCAATAATGTTTCATGTGAAACATTATGTTTGTAGCCTCGAAATAGCAAAAATGTTAATATCTAATAGATTTGATTATTAATGTACATTTTATTAAAAATAGTTATAATGATGAGACAAAATAATATAAAATATATATAGGAAATTCTTATGGAAAAAGAACATATTCTTGAGCATCTAAGAGCTGCTAAAT